>CBINPH010000236.1:0-5369 GCA_966252445.1 uncultured Chitinophagaceae bacterium
ACTGGTGCATCGACCCCCGCACCGCGCGGCGCCTGGCGGGTGACGGGGTGACCCTGCAGGGCAACCTGGATCCCGCCAAGCTCCACAGCCCGCTGCCCGAGCTGCGCCGCGCTGTACGGCAGATGCTGCAGGACTTCGGACCCCGGCGATACATCGCCAACCTGGGCCACGGCATCCTGCCGCAGGTCCCGGTGGATCACGCCAGGGCCTTCGTGGACACCGTGAAGGAATACGCCGCCGCCGAACCCTCAATGCCCCTGCCATGACCCCTCACCCTGATTTCCGCAGCCGCTGGATAGACCATATCCAGGCCCTGCAGGACAGGATCTGCCGGGCCCTGGAAGAAGCCGACGGCGAGGCCGTTTTCCGGGAAGACCGGTGGGAACGCCCGGGTGGCGGCGGCGGCAGAACACGCATCATCCAGGGAGGCCCGCTCTGGGAAAAGGGCGGCGTCAACACCTCGGTGGTCCACGGCAGCGTCAGCGCAGAGATGCGCCGCCAGCTGAGCCTGGAGGGGGAGACCTGGTTCGCCGCAGGGCTGAGCCTGGTGATCCATCCCCTCAACCCCTTTGTCCCTACGGTCCACGCCAACTGGCGGTACTTCGAGCTGTATGGCGGCGACGGCGCCTTGGCGGATCAATGGTTCGGCGGAGGCGTGGACCTGACGCCCTATTATCTTTTCGAAGAGGATGCTGCCCATTTTCATGGCGTGCTGCGCCGGGCGATGGACCCTTTTGGGCCGGCCCTGTATCCGGCAGCCAAACAATCCTGCGACGAATATTTTGACAACACCCACCGCGGCCACGAAACCCGCGGCATCGGCGGGGTTTTTTACGATTACCTGCGGCCTTCCGCGGAGCTGGATCTGGACGGCCTCTTCGGCCTCCAGCAGGCCGTAGGCGGGGGATTCCTGGAGGCCTACCTGCCCATCGTGGCACGCCGCCGGGCGCAGCCCTATACCCCGCAGCACCGGTATTGGCAGGAAATCCGCCGGGGCCGCTATGTGGAGTTCAACCTGATCCACGACCGGGGCACCGTCTTCGGCCTCAAAACAGGGGGCCGCACGGAGAGCATCCTGATGAGCCTGCCGCCGACGGCCCGTTTCGATTATGATTATCAACCCGCGGAGGGCAGTCCCGAAGCGCAGCTGCTCGACGTATGCCGGCATCCGCGCTCCTGGGCCTAAGGCGCTCCGTGAAAACATAGACCATGCATCTGCAAAGAAGAAACCGCATCACCCGCCGCAATGCCTCGATCCGGGCACTGGTAGCCGAGACGACCCTGTCCGCCGATGACTTCATTGTACCCCTGTTCATCGACGAAGGCGAAGGCCTGATGACGGAGATCCCCTCCATGCCGGGTTATTTCCGGCGCTCCCTGGACAAAACGGTGGAAGAAGTCACTGCGCTCTATGAGCTCGGCATCAAATGCGTGCTGCTGTTCGTCAAGTGCCCGGAGGAGCGCAAGGACAACCTGGGCGAAGAAAGCTGGAACCCCACCGGCCTGATGCAGCGCAGCGTCCGCGCGATCAAGGCCGCCGTGCCCGGGATGGTGGTGATGACCGACGTAGCCCTGGA
This sequence comes from uncultured Chitinophagaceae bacterium, assembly GCA_966252445.1. Classification (GTDB taxonomy): domain Bacteria; phylum Bacteroidota; class Bacteroidia; order Chitinophagales; family Chitinophagaceae; genus CBINPH01. Next base: position 1,578 of record CBINPH010000236.1, read on the forward strand.
CCCTTATTCCATCTACGGGCACGATGGCATCGTGGACCCGGACAGGGGCACCATCCTCAACGACGAGACGGTCGAGGCCCTGACGCGCATGAGCCTGTCCCACGCCGAAGCCGGGGCGGACTTCATTGCCCCCAGTGACATGATGGACGGCCGCATCGGCGCCTTCCGCGAGGCGCTGGAAAAAAACGGCTACCGCGACGTGGGCATCATGGCGTACAGCGCCAAATACGCGAGCTGCTTCTACGGCCCCTTCCGGGATGCCCTGGACAGCGCGCCAGGCTTCGGGGATAAAAAGACCTACCAGATGGATTATGCCAACCGACGCGAAGCGCTGAACGAAACCCTGCAGGATGTGGAGCAGGGGGCCGACATCGTGATGGTCAAGCCCGCGATGGCCTATCTCGACATCATCCGCGAGGTGCACGACGCCGTCACGGTGCCTGTGAGCGCCTACCATGTCAGCGGAGAATACGCCATGATCAAGGCCGCGGCCGAACGGGGATGGTTAGACGAACGCAAAGCTGTCATCGAGTCACTGACCGCCATAAAACGGGCGGGGGCGAGCCTGATCGCCACCTATTTCGCGCGGGATGTGGTGCAATGGCTGAAGGAGCGCCAGGGCTGATGGCGGCTCCCGTGGTGCTCAGGGTGCAGGGACAGCGCTGTCCGGCGGAGTGACGGGGGTGGAAGGCTGGAGCACGGAATCCGGGATGATCATGGACGAGTCGCTTTCATTCAGCGGCTTGTTGAGCTCCGGCAGGATGGTCTCCTTCGTGAAAGCGACCTTCCATTCACCGTTTTCCTTTTTCAGCTTGAGGGTCTTGTTCGTAGAATCGAGATTGCTGGCATAGGTCACGACCGCCAGGGAGTCCGATTTCTGCACATCCTTCACCTCGAACTTCTCATGTTTGAATTTTTCCTGGGAGGACTGGGGAAGCATCTTCTGGAAATTGGACAACGCATCGAGCATGGCCTTGCTGTCGCTGGTGGCGTATTGCTTGGCTTCCGTATAATTCATCTGTTGTACGGCAGTAAGGAACTTCAGGGTAATGTCTTCCGGACCGGAGGAAACCTTGCAACGCTCCAATCCCCATACACCACAGAGCAGGATGATTGTGAGCCAGGGAATTCTGCGCATAGATCGATAGTTTGCCGGCAAACAAAAATACTCGTTCTGTTCAGTATGGACAAAAAAAATATACCCTCAACGGAAAACGCCCCTGTAGATTTCGCGGGCATGCGGGTTCAGATAGAGGTTGTCGATGGCGACATAGTTGAGCCCGCCCAGGCGGGTTTCAGGCAGGTAACAGGCGTCGCCGACGGCGGCATTTACCGATTTGTATACAAACTCGGCGCAATACTGGCGATCGTCGGTGCGTAGGTCAAATTGCAGATCGAAGGGAAGCTTCCTGCGATACTGCAGCGCCACGATGCTGTCCAGGCGGTGCAGGGCGGAACGGTCGAGGCGGTAGCGGTAAATGGCAAAACCGGAATTGTGGTCGGGATCACAGAAAGCAGAAAAAGTATCGCGGCGCAGCGTGGCCTTTGGGTTGTCTTCTCCGCCGATGGCGTGGTAGACATACAGGCTGTCTTTCTCGCGGCGCACGATGCCGCAATGGGAATAGGTCTTGTCCCGCAGCGAGAACTGGCGCAACGTCAGGCTCACGAAATCCGTGCCGCTCCTGAGCACCAGGTCACCATCCTTCAGCAGGGCGTAGCCCGCAGCGATCGCCCGCTGGTTGGCGCGGACTTCCACCACGGTCTTGGACAGGGAGGGCCGGGCCCGCGACACGGCATCGTGGCAGGCCACCGGCCATACGGCCAGGCCGAGCGCGCACAGGCCAAGCACCCAGGAGAGATGGCCCTCAGGCGGACGTGTCGGGCGCTTTTTCACCGTTTTCCTTTTCCTTGTCATAGGCACGGATGATCGCCTTTACCAGGCGGTGACGCACGACGTCTTCCTCATCCAGCTCCACATGTCCGATGCCTTCAATGTGCCGGAGAATGCGGATGGCCCTGACCAGGCCGGAACGCTGGTTGTGGGGCAGGTCCACCTGGGTAAGGTCGCCGGTGATGATCGCCTTGGCTGAGGCGCCGATGCGGGTCAGGAACATTTTCAGCTGCAGATCCGTAGCGTTCTGCGCCTCGTCGAGGATGATGAACGCGTTGTCCAGGGTACGGCCCCGCATATACGCCAGGGGCGCGATCTCAATGACCCTGGTGGCCATGTAATAGTTGAGTTTGTCGGCGGGGATCATGTCATCGAGCGCGTCGTACAGGGGACGGAGATAGGGGTCGATCTTTTCCTTGAGGTCCCCGGGCAGGAAGCCCAGGTTCTCCCCCGCCTCCACGGCCGGCCGCGTGAGGATGATCTTCTTGACGGCCTTGTTCTTGAGTGCCCTGACGGCCAGGGCCACGGCCGTATAGGTCTTCCCCGTGCCCGCCGGACCTATGGCGAAGACGATATCGTTCTGTTCCGCCTCGGCGACCAGCCTTTTCTGGTTGGCCGTCCGTGCGCGGACGACGCGGCCGTTGGGGCCGTAGACCAGCACGTCGGGTACCTGCCTGTCCACGAAATGATCCGCGACCTCTTCCTCGGCCAGCAGGTGCTGCAGGTAGTTTTCACTCAGGTGTCCGTTTCGCTCCAGGTATTTGACGATCTGCCCGATCTTTTCCGTGGCGTTCTCTATTTCTTCGGGCGCCCCGGAAAGCTTCAGGCGGGTGCCCCTGGACAGGATCTTCAGCAGGGGGAATTTCTTTTTCAGCAAATCCAGCTTGCCGTTGTTGACCCCGAAGAATTCAATGGGGTTGACACTGTCCAGATTGATGATGGCTTCTGTCAATGCAGCTCGTTTAGGGTTCTACAAAAAACCGGCGCAAAAGGTTGGGCAGCTTACAGGCGATAAGCGTTCTGCTTGAAGGCCTCCAGGCGTTCGGCGACGGCCGCATCGTGGAGGGCGAAGATCCGCGCCGCCAGAATAGCCGCATTGCGGGCGCCGGCCTTGCCGACCGCCAGGGTGCCGACGGGGATGCCGGCCGGCATCTGGACGATGGAATACAGGGCATCGATGCCGCCGGGCAGCCCGCCGTCCAGGGGAACGCCCAGCACCGGCAGATCGGTAAACGCCGCCACCACGCCGGGCAGGGCGGCAGCCATGCCGGCCGCCGTGATGATGAGCCCGAAACCCTTGGAGCGGGCCTCCATGGCGAGGGTCCTGACCTTGTCCGGTGTCCGGTGGGCGGAGGCCACCACCAGTTCGTTGTCTATGCCGAAATAATCGAGGTACTTGCCGCTTTCTTCCATCACCCCGCGGTCGGTCTCCGAGCCAATAAGAATCAATACTTTCATCCGTTCTTGTTTAGGTCTTTGCGCCAAACGTACGCCAAAATGGGAAATCCGGCAAAGCAAATCCGGGGAATGGTGGAAAAGATGTGGTAAAATCCTCCCGGCCGCAGGCGGCTCTTGCCGGACGGCAGCCCCAGCTGCGGGGCGGTCGGCGAAGAAATATGAGACCAAGATTGTACTTTTGCCGCACCATGACGGAAAAGATCCTCATCATCGATTTCGGCTCCCAATATACGCAGCTGATCGCGCGCAAAGTCAGGGAGTGCCGGGTATACTGCGAAATCCATCCCTGCCTGAAGCCGCTGGAACCCGATCCCAGCGTAAAAGGGGTGATCCTGTCGGGAAGCCCCTTCTCCGTCAATGACCCCGGCGCCCCCAAGCCCGACATCCGGGCCCTGGCCCAGGGCGTACCCCTGCTCGGCGTCTGTTACGGAGCCCAGCTGATG
>CBINPH010000237.1:0-5367 GCA_966252445.1 uncultured Chitinophagaceae bacterium
GGCGTTTCCCGGACTCGTCTTATCTGTCGGCAGAGTTCATGTGCAGCCTGCCCGCTGCCCTGGTGAACCTGGGTGGCAGCACCATCGGCGTCGTGGCCGATCCTTCGGAAATTCCTTTCCGCTTTCCGCAGCCGGCCAATTCCCGCTTCGGCGTTGCGCTCCGCAACGCGGGCGGGCGCGCACAGCCCATGCTCTTTGCCCCCGTCCTGGGGCAGCAGGCTTCCCATTTGGGCGCCGCCGATACCTTTTCTTTCCGCATGCGCCTGGTCATGCAACGGCGAAGCATATACGAAACGTACCGGTACATCGCCACCCGGATCATGGGCTTTCACGACTACCGCCGGAACGCCACCTGTTCGCTCAATGAAACCATCGAACACATGCTCCGCTACGCCATGGATGACGATTACAGCGGCTGGAACAGGGACCTCAAGGCACCCGATTACGCTACCGACGTCGCCGGTACCGTGAAAGCGGTGTCCGCCCTGCATCCCTTGTCCATCGCCTTGATCACCGACGACGAGCAGGTATACAAGCGGAGGGCCCTGCCCATGACCGAGTACCTGATGTCCAGGGAAAAATACCTGTTCTCTGAGAGGCCGGGGTCGGCGCACCAGAGCCCGTCCCATTACATGCGGGGCCCGGCAGCTGAAGTCTCCGAGCTCGCCGCCCTTCAGCTCATGTACCGGGGGCATAGTCCGGTCTTCGGCTACTATGCCCGGCAGCTCTACAACAAGCCCAGGGTGCTCAACCTGGACATGGTGTCGGAGGGCGGCAGCTGGCAAAACGCCCTGGCGTTGTACCGCATGACCGGTGAGCAGACGTACCTGGACCAAGCCCGTACCAAAGCCGACGCGTATATCCGGCAGCGCATCGACACGCTGCAGTCGGACTTCAGCGATGTGCACATAGAGACCGGCGGCCAGTTCTGGACGGACTTTGCCCCTAAATGGATCGACCTGCTGGAGCTTTACGAGACGACCCGGGAGCAAAAATACCTGGAGGCGGCTACCCGGGGTGCGGAGGAGTTCGTCGAATATGTGTGGATGACCCCGGCTCCGCCGGACACAGCGGTGCTCATCAACAAAGGGGGGCTGGTAGGCCGTTATGCTTACCAAAACCGCCTCTTTCCTGACCCGCCGCCCATGAAGGCTCCAGAACAGCGGGTGCCCGCATGGCGGGTGGCGCAGACCGGCCTGGTGTCGGAGGCCTCGACCACCTATGTGCCCAACCGCGCGGTCTTCCTGGCCCACCATGCCGCCTACCTGCTGCGGCTCTCCCGATATACCGGAGATCCTTTTTTCCATGCCATCGCCCGCGCCGCCATTGTGGGGCGCTACGCCAACTTCCCCGGGTACAGCATCATGGGCGAGTACACCACCCTATACGGGCGCCCGGACTACCCCTATCATCCGCTCGGGGAAATGACCTACAACAACATCTACTACAACCACATCTGGCCACAGATCGCCCTGCTCATGGATTACCTGATCACCGATGCCGTCATCGCTTCGGAGGGACGCATCGCGTTCCCGCACCGCTATGCCCAGGGCTACGCCTACCTGCAGAGCAACGTGTATGGCGACCGGCCCGGGGTCTTTTACGGAGACCGGAATGTGCATTTGTGGATGCCTGCCGCCCTGCTGCGCAGCGACAACATACAAGTCAACTATGTATCGGGCTACGGCAACGGTAACCTGTATGTGGCCCTGGTCAACCAGTCCGCCGAGGCGCAGAATGTGCGTATACAGCTGAACCCCGATGTGGTGCCTGTGACGGAGGGCCAAACCTACCCCGTGCGGCTGTGGAAGGACCGGGAGGCCATGCAGCGCACCCTGCTGAAGAACGGCAGCCTGACGGTCACCATGCGCCCGCACGGCATCACCGCCTTCGCCGTGGAAGGACTGCAGGTGACCCCCAGGTACATGCGTGTGCAGCAGGCGCGCAGCGCCGCAGACAGCGGCCACAGCCATCTCCAGGCGCGCACGCCCCTGGGGCAGGTCACCGGCATGATCATCGAGCTCACGCCTGCCCTGAGGAACGCCTATGTCTGGCTGGACGCGACGGAAAAGGAACTGCGCTCCGCCACCATCCGCTACCGCGAAGGGGACACGGAAAAAACCCTGACTGATGCCCAGTATCCTTTTGAATTCAGCATGCCGCTGTCCGCGGAGACGCCTGGGGTGGAGTTCTCCGTGGCGGGCGTAGACACCCTGGGCCGGCCCCTGCACAGCGGGACCTTGCACCTGTCCAGGTGAGCGGCACCTGTCTGGGACCGGCCCAGGCACAACTCATCCCGCCTCGAGCATGCTCTGGCCGCCCTGGATGGACACGGCCTTATGGTATTTGTTGCGGTATTCCAGGGGCGATAGACCTGTGGTCCGCTTAAAGGTTTCCCTGAAGGCCTTGGCATCGGAATAGCCGACTTCGTACATCACCTCGTTGACGGTCTTTCGGCTCTGCTCGAAGCTGCGCTTCGCCGCCTCCACCCGGATGCGCTGCAGGTATACCGCCGGCGTATCGCCGGTAGCGCGGATGAAGCGCCTGTCGAAATTGCGCCGGCCGGCCGCGAAGCGCTGCGCCACTTTTTCCATGGACACCTTTTCGTCGAAATGGTTTTCCAGGAAGGCCTGCGCCTCCAGGACCAGGGGGTCATCATGATGTTTCTGCCCGGAAAAAATGGTGTAGGGGGACTGGCTGTTGGGTTCGATATCGATCTGGAAGATTTTGGCGCAATGGATGGCCGTCTGCCGGTCGTAATATTTTTCCACCAGGTACAGGATAAGGTTCAGGAAGGAAAAAGCGCCGCCATTGGTGTATATGCCGTCTTCATCGGTAATGACCTCTCCTTTCGCCAGCTGCACGTCGGGGAACATGCGCGCGAATTCAGCCTCCGCTGCCCAGTGCGTGGAGCAGCGCCGGCCATGGAGCAGGCCGGTGGACGCGAGCAAAAAGGCCCCGGTGCAAATGCTGGCCAGGGCAGCGCCGCCGGTATACTGGCCATGCAGCCACTGGATGAGTTCACCGTTTTTGGCTATGGCCTGCGCATAAGGGCGGAACAGTGCGGGGATGATGACCAGGTCGGTTTTCCGGACCTCGCGGAGGGCGACATCCGGCCGTATGGCAAACAGGCCGTCGTTCAGCCTGATCTCGCGGGACTGTCCGGCGACCTGCACCTCGAAGCCGCCCCGGTGTCCCGCACGCTGCCAGAGCTCGTTGGCCCTCCGGAAAATCATGTAGGCACCGGAGATGCTGCTCAGGTTGCTTTTCCCCTTGGGGATGACAATGGTTAACTGTTTCATGGGTGATGGTTTCAGCGATGTTCGTCTAAAAAGGCCCCCTGGAAAGTCCATATCGGCCCACATCTCGGTAAATTTAGACTTTATTTTTGTATCCGGATCTGTCACCCACAAAAACGATACATATGGCCATTCAATCCATGCTCCAGACCTATTACCAGGGGCTCGCCCGGAAAAGCGGCTGGCACGAGGTGCTCGCCGAAGATTTCGCCTTCACGGGGGGCGATATGCTCAAACCGCAGGCGCTCGTGGGCAGAGCGGCTTATGCGCAGGTCATCGACAGGTTTTCCAGGATTTTCCGGGATGTACAGGTCAGGGACATGATCGTCGACGGCGACAAAGCTTTTGTCGTAGCCCATTACGACTACCTGTTCCCCGACGGGCAGCAGCTGGATGGCGATGTGGCCGAGTACTGGACGGCGGAGGGGAACAGGCTGACGGCGTTGAGGATATTTTTCGATACGTTGGCCTTTACTCAGCTGATGGCCACATGAGCGGGATCCATGCCGTGCGCTAGGGCTGTTCATGAAGCCCTGAACAAGCGTGTCAGGACCGCCCTGGCACAGGCACCCGCGGGGGGAGATTAGCATATGTTCCCTGGCACCGCCTTTAGGAGGCTGATCCCGCTAGCGGCCGCAGCGGAACGTCCCTTTGCCCAGGGCAAGATGCCCGCGTGACCGGTCAGGGAAAAGCCTTATCTTTGGGAAGATACGCATCGTTGTTGACTTAGCCTTTTTGCATGTCCCCGAAAATCGATCTGGGGCTGGTCGATGCCTCCACCGTGACGGTCCGGTACATCGTCCGCGACGTAGACGAAGCCATCGCCTTTTACCGGGACCAGCTCGGCTTTGTGCTGATCATGCACCCCGCCCCGCCCTTTGCCATACTGGGCCTGGGCCCGCTCAGGCTGCTGCTGAGCCAGCCGGGCGCCGGCGGTGGTGGACATGCCCTCCCCGATGGCAGCCTGCCGCAGCCCGGAGGCTGGAACAGAATATCCCTGGCGGTGCGCGACCTGTCTGCCCTGACAGCGGCCCTGAAAGCCCGGCAGCTGCGCATCCGCGGAGCGCTGGTGCAGGGGCCCGGCGGCATGCAAATCCTGCTCGAAGACCCTTCCGGCAATGCCATCGAGCTGTTTCAGCGCAGCGGATAGCCGCAGGGCCCTGCAGACAGGACAATGATCACCCTCAAACCGCTTTGTGATGAAAAAACATCAAACCACGGCCATCCTGATGGGCGTTCTTTTCTTCTCCGCCGCCTGCGGGCACAATCACCAGGCCAGGGAAGAGGCCCTGGAGCAGCGCATCGCCAGGCTGGAACAGGAAAGGTACGTACCGGGTTTCGGGGAATTCATGAATGCCATCCAGCTGCATCATGCCAAGCTGTGGTTTGCGGGTCAACAAGGGAACTGGCCCCTGGCTGCCTATGAAACGGATGAGATGGAAGAAGTCCTGGCCAACCTCAAAAAGAACGTCAAAGACCGGCCGGAGATCCGCCAACTCCCCATGATCCAACCGGCCCTGGACAGCATGGAGCAGGCCGTGGCATCGAAAAATCCGGGACGGTTCCGGGCGGCCTATGTGTCCCTGACGAAGGCTTGCAACAGCTGCCACCAGGCGACTGATCATGGCTTTAACATCATCCAGATCCCTACCCAACCGCCGGTCACGGATCAGCAATTCGGGAACGGCCATCCGTAAATGCGGGTCCTCCTGCAAGCCCTGAGGCGGTTCCTGATCCCGACCGATGGCCTCATTTGCGCTGCGCATAGATCGAGGGGGCCACACCGTAGAATTCCTTGAACGACATGCTGAAATAAGACGGCTTGTCAAACCCCACCTTATACGCCGTCTCCGACACATTGTATCCGGCGGCCAGGAAGCCGGCGGCCTTCTTCAGGCGATATTGCCGAATAATCTTTCCGGCAGAAAGGCCGGCCACGGCTTCGAGCTTCCGGTTGAGGGTGCGCCGGTGCATATGCATTTTCTCGGCCAGCTTCTCCACATTCAGCGATTCATCGTCCAGGTGGGCATCCAGCACAGCATACAGGCGGCAGAGGAAGGGATTGTCG
>CBINPH010000238.1:0-5365 GCA_966252445.1 uncultured Chitinophagaceae bacterium
TCCCTTCCTCCATCACCGAGGTGGAAAAACGTGCGGTGCGCGACTCGGCCGAGCCGGCCGGCGCCATTGAAGTGTACCTCATCCAGGAGCCCATGGCTGCCGACCTGGGCATAGGCATCGATGTGGAAGAGCCCGTAGGCAACATGATCATTGAAATCGGGGGCGGCACCACCGGCATCTCCGTGATCGCCCTGGCCGGCATCGTCTGCGACCAGTCCATCCGCATCGCCGGCGACGAGTTTACCGCAGATATTATGGAAGCCCTGCGCCGTTACCACAGCCTGCTGATCGGGGAACGCACGGCCGAACAGATCAAGATACAGGTTGGGTCGGCGCTGAAGGAGCTCGATACACCACCGGACGACATACCGGTGAACGGGCGCGACCTGGTGACGGGCATACCCAAGCAGATCATGGTCTCCTACCAGGAGATCGCCGAGGCCCTGGACAAGTCGATCTTCAAGATGGAGGAAGCCATCCTGAAGGCCCTGGAGACCACGCCGCCGGAACTGGCCGCGGACATCTACCGCCGGGGACTGTACCTCACCGGGGGCGGGGCCCTGCTGCGGGGCCTGGACAAGCGGCTGACCCAGAAGATCAAGCTGCCGGTGCATGTGGCCGACGACCCGCTGCGGGCCGTGGTCAGGGGCACGGGCATCGCGCTGAAGCATGTGGGCAAATATCCCTTCCTGATGCAGTAGCCGGGCGCTCCGGGCCGGGTTCCCTGAATTGGCCGGCGGGCGTTAGTTTTGTACTTTGCAGGGCACAATATTTGTAGACAACCCTTAAAGTTCCACGCTTTCCGTGCGCAACCTGGTCATATTCATAAGGCGTTATTTCAACTTTTTCCTGTTCCTGCTCCTCGAGATCTGCTGCCTGTCCCTGGTCTTCCGGCACAACGATTATCAACGCAGCGCCTACCTGAACTCGGCCAACCAGGTCACGGGCTTCTTTTTCCGCAAGTACAACAATGTGCAGTACTATTTTCACCTGAAGGCGGTCAACGACAGCCTGGCCGCGCAGAACGCAGCCCTGCTGAACCGGCTGCCCGGCCATATGGCTTTCCCCGAAACCGCGGTCCAGGTACCCGCCGACAGCGCGGGGCGGAGGCAGTACGTCTACCTGCCAGCCCGGGTGGTGAATAATTCGGTGAACACCCGCGTGAATTACCTCACCATATACCGGGGCAGACGCCAGGGCCTGCAGCCCGGCATGGGCGTCATCGGCGACCGGGGCCTGGTCGGCATCGTGCACAGCGTCAGCGATCACTATGCGGTGGTGATGTCGGTGCTGCATAAGGACAGCCGCATCAGCGCCAAGCTGTCCCGGACCGGCCACTTCGGCTCGGTGCGCTGGGAGGAGGAGCATCCCGACCCCCGCTACGGGACCCTGACGGACATTCCCAAAAGCGTGGCCCTGCACAGCGGCGACTCGGTGGTCACCAGCGGGTATTCGGCGATCTTTCCGCCGGGTATCCTGATCGGCTATGTGGACAAGGTCACGGAAGACCCGTCCAGCAACTTCCACATCATCCGCATCCGCTTCGCCACGGATTTCCGTTCCCTGCAATATGTATACGTGATCAAGAATTTCCTGAACAACGAGCAACGCGACCTGGAGGACGCCGTGCCCCATGAGTGAACTGCTGAAAAATATCATCAGGGGCATCCTGCTCATCCTCCTGCAGGTCTTCGTGCTCAACAAGATCCTCGTGCACGAATACGTGACGCCTTACCTCTATATCCTGTTCGTGCTGCTGCTGCCCTTTCAGCTGCCGCGCTGGGCCCTCCTTTTCTGCGGCCTGCTCCTCGGCCTGTGCCTGGACATGTTCATGAACACGGAGGGCATGCACGCCGCCGCCTGCGTGCTCATGGCCTATCTCCGGCCCTTTGTGATGAACCTCTTCTCTCCCCAGGGGGGCTTCGAGCTGGTGAAGAAAACCCCTTCGGTGCGTACCATGGGCTGGCGGCCCTTCATGTTGTATGCCGCGGTGCTCACCTTTGTCCATCACCTGCTGTTCTTCGTCCTGGAAATTTTCGATTTTCATTTCCTGTTCTACATGGCGTTCAAGGTGGCCCTCTCCACCATCCTCACCCTGGTGCTGGTGCTGCTCTGGGAGATGCTCTTCCATGCCCAGCGGAAATAGCCTGATCCTCCCGGCCTCCGGGCCCCGGCCTTTTTGTGGCTTAGCGATTTGTATGTAGGTTTGCAATTATTTCTTGTCCTGCATGTCGGTCTATAACCAGTCCCGTAAAAATATCATTCTGCTGATCTTTGCCGTCGTCACCGGCGTGGTGATCATCCGGCTTTTTTACCTGCAGGTTATCGAAAAAAAATACCGGCTCTTAGCGACCGAACAGGCCATCCAGCGCAAGATCGTATACCCCACCCGGGGCATCATCTATGACCGCCAGGGCAAGGCCGTGGTCAACAACGACGCCTTGTACGACCTGACCCTCATCCCTTCGGAGATGAAGCCCATGGATACGGGCTATTTTTGCACCCTGCTGGGCATAGACACCGCCGAGTTCAACAAGCGTGTGCGGCGGGCCGTCAAGCGCAACGGGGTCAACCGCCCCTCGGTTTTCGCCCCCCTGCTGCCCCAGGAGGTGTACGGGCGGCTGCAGGAAAGCATCTACCGTTTTCCGGGCTTTGATCTCGTGGAGCGCCCCGTGCGCAACTACCCGTTCAATGCGGGCGCCCACATCTTCGGGTTCATCGGCGAGGTAGACTCCAGCATCATCAAGCGCAGCAATTTCTTTTACCAGTCGGGCGACTTCGTGGGGATCACGGGCCTGGAACGCACCTACGAGCCCCTGCTGATGGGACAGCGGGGCATACACTATATCCTCCGCGACGTGCACAACCGGGCGGTGGGCTCCTACGAGAACGGACGCTACGACACGGCGGCCATCTCCGGCAAAAGCCTGCACCTGGCCCTCAGCATAGACCTGCAGGTGCTGGGCGAGCGCCTCATGAAGAACAAGATCGGGAGCATCGTCGCCATTGACCCCTCCACCGGCGGCATCCTATCCATGGTCAGCAGCCCCGAGTTTGACCCCAACCTGCTCAAGGGCGCCGACCGGGGCAACAACTATATCCGCCTGCTCCGCGACCCGGCGATACCCCTGTTCAACCGGGCCATACAGGCGGCCTATCCGCCCGGCTCGACCTTTAAGCCGCTGGATGCGCTGGTGGCGCTGGACCAGGGCGTGATCAGGCCCGGCTACGGCGTCTCCTGCGTGGGCTACTATTACGGGTGCGGCAGGGTGCTGCACTGCACCGAGCACTGGGCCGGCCACGCCCGTAACCTGGAAACCGCCATCACCTGGTCCTGCAACTCCTATTTCTTCGACATCTTCCGCAAGATCATCGACCACGGCGGCAACCCCGCCCTTGGGCTGGTGCGCTGGAAGAAATACATGAATTCCTTCGGCCTGGGGCATCCCCTGGGCATAGACCTGCCCAGCGAAGGCTCCGGCAATATCCCCGACACGGCCTATTACAACAAGCTTTTTTATGCGGGACACTGGAACTCCTGCACCATCGTGTCCTGCGGCATAGGTCAGGGCGAGGTGCTGGAAACGCCCCTGCAGATGGCCAACGCCGTATGCATCATCGCCAACCACGGCTACTACTATACGCCTCACCTGGTGGAAAGCATCGACAACGACACCGCGCTGCTGTCGCCGTTCCACCAGAAGCATGTGGTGACGCATATTCCCGATTCCATGTACCGCATCGTGATCAACGGCATGGAAGCCGTGGTCGAGGAAGGCACGGGGCGGGGTTCGCGCATCCCCGATGTGATCATGTGCGGCAAGACCGGGACGGCGCAGAACCCGCACGGCAAGGATCACTCCCTGTTCGTCGCCTTTGCCCCCCGTGACCATCCCCGCATTGCCATCGCCGTCGTCGTCGAGAACGCCGGCTATGGGGCCACCTATGCCGCGCCCATAGCCAGCCTGATGATCGAGAAGTACCTGCACGACTCGATCGCCGCCGGCCCGCGCACCGCGCTGATGAAACGTATCCTCGAGGCCAATACCCTGCCCAAGGAACTGCAGGAGGCTCAGCGGCGACGGGATTCCCTCGCCGCGACGGTGGCCGCTGGGCGGGCCCTGCTCCCGCGTAAAAAATTGTTTGCCGATAACGCCGCACGATGAAGGAAAGGGAAGTTACGCTGACATCGGGTTTTGACTGGACCATCATTTACCTGTACCTGGCGCTGGTGCTGGTGGGCCTGATGTCCATTTATGCGGTGGAGCACCGGGAGAACGAGACTTTCCTGTTTGCCCTGACCCATTCGGGCCGCAATTTCTCCCAGCAGCTCAAATGGGCGGGGGTGTCGGTGGTGCTGGCGACCATCATCCTGCTGATCGACTCCAAGTTCTTCACCGCCACGGCCAACCTGGTCTATGCCTTCGGCATCCTTTTGCTGCTGCTGGTGCTGGTGATCGGACGCGACGTGAAAGGGTCCCATTCCTGGCTGGTGATCGGGGGATTCCAGTTCCAGCCCGCCGAGTTCACCAAGCTCTGCACCCTGCTCGCCCTCTCCAAGTACCTGTCCAACATGGAGGTGGACTTCAAAAAGCTCCGCTCCCAGGTCATCGCCTCGGTGCTGATCCTGGTCCCCGCGGTCATCATCCTCCTGCAGCAGGAGACCGGTCTGGCCCTGGTGTATTCCTGCTTTTTCCTGGTCCTGTACCGGGAAGGCCTGCCCGGCATCCTGCTCATCGTGGCCTTCTCCATGGTGCTGCTGGTCCTGTCGGCGCTGCTGGTGGACAAGAGCGTGCTGTTCATCCTGTTCACCGTCGCCGCCGGTGCGGTGATCTACTTCATGCGCAAGACCATCCGGCGGAAGCGTTCCCTGCTGGCCGCCATCATCCTCATCTGGGGGTTCTGTTCCCTGTTCGTGATGTTCGTGGTGCCCTTTACCTTTACCCAGGTCCTCAAGCCGTACCAGGTCTCCCGCATCAATGTCATGCTCGGCAAGGAGGTCAGCCGGGGCGCCGACTACAACGTGCTGCAGTCCAAGATCGCCATCGGTTCGGGCGGGGTGGTCGGCAAAGGCTATCTCAAAGGCACCCAGACCCGTTTCGATTTCGTGCCGGAGCAGAGCACCGACTTCATTTTCTGCACCATCGGCGAGGACTTCGGATTCGTGGGCTCGGCCCTGCTGCTGCTGCTCTACCTGTTCTTCCTCTTCCGGCTGGTCCAGCTGGCGGAGCGGCAGCGCTCCACCTTCAGCAGGATATATGGCTACGGGGTCGCCTGCATCGTCTTTTTCCACGTGGCCATCAACGTCGGCATGACGGTGGGCCTGGCCCCCGTGATCGGGATACCGCTGCCCCTGATCAGCTAT
>CBINPH010000239.1:0-5355 GCA_966252445.1 uncultured Chitinophagaceae bacterium
ATGATATGAAAAATAAGCGGCTTTTCTTTTAAAAGAATCCAAAGCCGACCCTGATGCCTTTGCGAGGCCGTCAATAAAAAGCGGGAAATTTTTGCATCTCCCCAATGCCTGCCGGGCCGGGATGCGGGGATGCGGGGAGGGAATGTGCAGCCGAAATCCTATCTTCGGCGTTCGATTATTTCAAACACTGCCGATGAAACATCTTCCCCTGGACCCCAGGCTTTTCGCGGAGAACCGCAAGCGTTTGATCCGCGAGCTGGCGCCACGCTCCATCGCCCTGTTCAATTCGAATGACGAAATGCCCGTGAACGGCGACGCCCTGTATCCTTTCAAGCAGAATTCCGACCTGTTCTGGCTGTGCGGCATACCCCAGGAGGAGACCATGGTGATCCTCTTTCCCGACAACCCGGATGCCCAGCACCGCGAAGTGCTGGTGCTGATGCGGCCCAACGAGCTCAAAGAAAAGTGGGACGGGCACCGGCTGACGGCCGAAGAAGGGCGCCGGCTCTCCGGCATCCAGCGCATCGTATGGCTGGATGAGCTGGAGCCCCTGCTGCAGCGCTGGATGCACGAGGCGGAGAACGTCTACCTCAACACCAACGAGAACGACCGGAAGGCGGCCGGGGTGGAGACCCGCGATTACCGTTTCGCCCGGGAGCTGCAACGCCTATACCCGGCGCACCGCTACGAGCGGGTCGCCCCCATCATGAAAAAGCTCCGCGCCGTCAAGACCAAGTACGAGATCGAGGTCATCCGGCAGGCCATAGACATCACCGGAAAGACCTTCCGGCACCTGCTGCAGTTCATCCGCCCCGGCGTCTGGGAGTACGAGATCCATGCGGAGATCCTGCGGGAATTCCTCCGCCACCGGGCCACCGGGGAAGCCTATGCGTCCATCCTGGCCAGCGGGGACCGCGCCAGGACCCTGCATTATGTGTTCAACAATGCCCAGTGCCTGGACGGGGAGCTGATCCTCATGGATTTCGGCGCCGAGTACGGCCACTATTGCGCGGACCTGACGCGCACCGTACCGGTGAACGGCCGCTTCACCAAGCGCCAGAAAGCCGTATACAATGCCTGCCTGCACCTGCACCGCTTCGCCGCTTCCCTGCTCAGGCCCGGCCTCACCATACAGGCCTATCATCAGCAGGTCGGCCAGGAAGCGTCCCGGACCTTCGTGAAGCTGGGGCTGCTCAGCAAGGCGGACCTCAAGAACGAGGACCCCGCACAGCCGGCCTACCGCCGCTATCTGTATCACGGCGTCTCCCATCACCTGGGCCTCGACGTCCATGACCTGGGCCCGTCCTTCTTCCAGCCCATTCCCGACGGAGCCGTGCTCACCGTGGAACCCGGCATCTATATAGAAGAGGAGCAGATGGGCATACGCATAGAGAACAACATCTGGGTGCGCAAGGGCGGGAACGTGGACCTGATGAAGACCATACCCGCCGAGGCCGACGAGCTGGAGCGGCTGATGAAGTAAGGCCGGAACCGCCACACCCAAAGGCCGCCGCGCGGCGACGAAACCATGAAACAACTACCCAACATCCTTACCCTGGCCAACCTCTTCCTGGGGACACTGGCCATCGTGTACACCCTGCAGCACACGGTGTTCCTGACCGGTTACCTGGGCGAAGACTACCTGGTCACGGCCCCGCCGCCCGTGTACTGGGCCTCCGTCTTCATCGCCGCCGCGGCCGTGATGGATGTCTTCGACGGCCTGGTGGCCCGCTGGCTGCGGGCGGCCTCCCCCCTCGGCCGGGAGCTGGACTCCCTGGCCGACGTGGTCACCTTCGGGGTGGCGCCCGGCATCATCTGCTACGAGCTGCTGCGGGGCGCCTATATGCGGCAGCCCGGCGCCATGGAGCTGAGCCAGTGGCTGCTGCTGCCGGCCTTGCTGCTGCCCTGCTTTTCCGCTTACCGGCTGGCGAAATTCAACATCGACGAGCGGCAGGCCCATGGTTTCCTGGGCATGCCCACGCCCGCGGTAGGCTTGCTGGTAGCCTCCTTCCCCCTGATCCTGCTGCAGGACCCCGCGGGCCTGGGTGCCTGGCTGCAGAAGCCCTGGGTGCTGTACCTGGTGGTGATCCTCTGCGGGCTGCTCATGATCTCGGAGATCCCTTTTTTCAGCCTCAAGGTCAGGGATCTCTCCTGGAAGAGCAACGGCCCCCTGTACATCGTCGCCGCGCTGACCGCGGCGGGCATTCCCCTGCTGCACTGGGGTGCCGTTCCCCTGGCCTTCGCCCTGTATGTGCTGGTGGCGGTGGGGAGAAACTGGATCTTTCCGCCGCCGCCTGCCGCCTGAAAGGGCGCAGCCATCGGATTTTCTGCAAAAATCCTTTAGGTTTGCGGCAAATTTGCTCCGATGACCTTTACCGCGATGATCAATGTCATGCCTCTCCGTGAATTGCTGGATCCCCAGGGCAAGGCTGTCCAGGGTGGCCTGCAGAACCTGGGCCTGGAGGGCGTCCATGACGTCCGGATCGGGAAGCGCATATCCCTGCAGATCGAAGCGCCCTCCGCCGAGGAGGCGAAAAAGACGGCCGAGGAGGCTTGCCGGAAGTTGCTGGCCAACCCGGTCATGGAATATTTCGAAGTGGACATCAGTGCCTGAGCTGCCCGCCGCGCCGGCATGGCCGCCGGCAGGCCTCCTGCTATTGTTTTAGGGCGCGGAGGCATACCCTTTTAGCGCTGTCATCATGAGCGCCGGCACGGCCGGTGCGCTGTGCCTTGACCATGTCGAAGCTGTACATCATCCCCACACCCATAGGCAACCTGGGCGACATGACCTACCGGGCCGTGCAGGTGCTGTCGTCGGCGGACCTGCTGCTGGCCGAAGACACCCGTACCTCCGGCGTCCTGCTGCGCCATTACGGCATTGCCCGGCCCCTGATGCCCTACCACCAGCACAATGAACACCGCGTGTCGGCCTCCCTGGTGCAGCGCATGGCGGCCGGCGAGACCATGGCCCTGCTGACGGACGCCGGCACGCCGGGCGTGTCGGATCCGGGCTTTTTTCTGGTACGGGCCTGCATCCGTGCCGGCGTTCCCGTGGAATGCCTGCCCGGCGCCACCGCCTTCGTCCCCGCCCTCGTCAACAGCGGCATACCCATGAACCGCTTTGTCTTTGAGGGTTTCCTTCCGCTGAAGAAAGGACGGCGCAGCCTGCTGGATGCCCTCGCCGCGGAGGAGCGGACCATGGTTTTTTATGAAAGCCCCATGAGGCTCGTCAGGACGCTGGAGGAGCTGGCCGGCAGCCTGGGCCCCGGCCGTCCCGCCGCCGTCTGCCGGGAGCTGACGAAGCTGCATGAGGAGAACCGCCGCGGCACCCTGGAGGAACTCGCCGCACATTACCGGCAGGCGGGGGTCAAGGGAGAGATCGTCATCGTCGTCGGCGGCCATTCCCGCGGCGGCGGGGATAATTTGGCAAACCCTTAACAAACCACACAGGCCCCATCCTGCCTTCCTTTGGCCAAGGTCTATTACATTTGCAGCAGCAACGGATACAACCATCATGGATATGAAAAAATGGACAGCCCTCCTGGCCCTCACCGCGATCACCCTGGCCCTGGCCCCTTCCCTGCGGGCCCAGATCAGGGAAGTGCCCACCGCCGTCACCGACGCGTTTACCCAGCAGTACCCGAACGCCGAGGAGGTCACTTACGACGACAAGTTCCTCTATGTGCTGGTGCATTTCAAGGAAGCGGATTCCGCCAGCACGGCCCGCTACAACGCCAAGGGCATCTGGCAGTGGACGGAGACGGCCATTCCCTTCAGCTCCCTCCCCGAGGCGGTGCAGGACGGTTTCAACAAAAGCAAGTATGTGGGCTGGGACGTGGACCATACCTACCTGGTGCACCTCCCCGGCAAGGTGCTTCGCTACAAGCTGCTGGTCGGCAAGACGGCCCTGCAGAAGCGCAGCCTCCAGTACAACAAGCGGGGCAGGCTGATCAGCGACAACATCACCATGTACTGATCCCCGGCCTCCGGCGGCGGGACCGTTTCGGTTTTTTCTTCGTAATATAGCCCCGGCTTGCGGGCTGCGCCGCCTTTGGCCGGCGCAGCCCCCGCTTTCTTATCTATCGCCCATGGCTATCAACTTATCTTTCTTTCCCCGCAGGGGGATGCGGCTCCGTTGGGCCCTGCCGGTCCTGGGGTTCTGCGGCGCCCTGGCCTCTTCCCCGCTGTCGGCGCAGCCAGCCGGTTATTGGCAGCAGCAGGTGAAATACACCATGGATGTCCACATGGATGTGCAGCGCAACCGGCTCACCGGTGACCAGCGCCTCGAATATGTCAACCATTCCCCGGATACCCTTCACCGCGTTTTTTTTCACCTGTACTGGAATGCGTTCCAGCCGGGATCCATGATGGATGTGCGCAGCCGCGAGCTGGGCAGGGTCGTCCTGGGCCTGCGGGCCAACGGGGACACGGTCCGTGACTGGGACGGCCGCGTGCGCGACCGCATCGCGCACCTGGGCCCGGCGGAGATCGGCTACGACAGCGTGGTAAGCCTCACCATGGACGGCCGGCCCCAGCGCCTGCGCTATCACGAGACCATCCTCGAAGTGCCGCTGGACAGGCCTGTGCTGCCGGGGGCCACCACGGTCTTCCAGTTGCGCTTCAAATGCCAGGTGCCGCTGCAGGTCCGCCGCAGCGGCAGGGACAACGCCGAAGGGGTGCGCTACTCCATGAGCCAGTGGTACCCCAAGCTCTGCGCCTACGACAAGGAGGGCTGGCATCCCACGCCCTACATAGCCCGGGAGTTCTACGGCAACTGGGGAGACTACGATGTGCGCATCACCCTGGACAGCGCCTATGTGCTGGGGGGCACCGGCTATCTGCAGAACGCCGACAGGATAGGCCATGGTTACCAGGATCCCGGCGCGGCCCTGCAGCGGCCGGCCGGCGGCGAGCTGACCTGGCATTTCCTGGCCCCGCAGGTGCACGACTTCATGTGGGCCGCTGACCCCGGCTACCAGCACATCAAGGCCACCGCCGACAACGCCGCCCATACCGTCATCCATGTGCTGTACAAGAAGAGCGATGCCGCCGGCGACAAGGCCTGGCAGGAAGTGCTGAAGGCGGCCCTGCGGGCCCTGCCCTTTATCGAAAAGCATTTCGGGCCTTATCCCTACAAGCAATATTCTTTTATCCAGGGCGGGGACGGCGGCATGGAGTACCCCATGGGGACCCTGATCAAGGGCCCGAGCCTGGGTACGGTCTTCCACGAATGGATGCACAGCTGGTTCCAGATGATGATGGGTACTAATGAATCGCTTTACCCGTGGATGGATGAAGGCTTTACCACTTTTGCCGAAGGCGCAATAACGGCGTATCTCAATAACAACAAAGCAT
>CBINPH010000240.1:0-5332 GCA_966252445.1 uncultured Chitinophagaceae bacterium
GACCAGGGTGAGTGCACGCCGCGCTCCTTCGACCAGGTCTACGGCGACTACGAGGCGACGGGCCCCTACCGCTTCGCCACCCGCAGGCGCATATTCTTTTCGGCCGACAGGATGAGCCAGGTCGATATCAAGTTCAACCGGGTGGATTTCGACAAAGCCCTCAGTTTCCCCTTTCCCGTCACGGATAAATTCAGCCCCCGCTGAGGACGGCAAAATTTTACCCTGCTGCAGGCGTTCCTAATGACGATAGCCTGCAGCTGTTACGTAAATTTGTCCGATTGATGGCCTATAGACCCGAGAAGCCTGTGTCGTTTCCCCTGAACCGCCTCCTGATTGCGTTCTGCTTATGCCTTTTGCCGGTGTTCGCCGCTGCCCAGGAGGAGCTGCCCCCCCGTGCCGAGCTGGAACGGCAGCGCAACAAGCTGCAGCAGGAGATCGAACAGACCACGCGTGACCTGGACGAGGTGCAGAAAAACCGGAAGCAGACCATGACGCAGCTCCAGATCCTCGCCAACAAACTCCGGCTGCGGAACAAGCTGATCAACACCATCAACAAGGAGATCGATTTCATCAACGGCGACATCAACCGCGCCAACCGCGACATCCACCTGCTGCAGAAAGACCTCGACACCCTGCGTTCGCAATACGGGCGCCTCGTGGTCTACGCCTACAAGAACCGCAGTGCATACGATTTCCTCAATTTCGTGCTGTCCGCCAACAGCTTCAATGACGCCATCAAACGCTTCCAGTATCTCAAGCAGTACCGGGAATACCGGCAGCACCAGGCCAACAGCATTATCGAGACCCAGCAGCAGCTGAAGACCAAGATCGCCAACCTGGCCGCCATCAAGGAAAAACGCAGCCATGTCCTGGCCTCGGAGACCCAGCAACGGGAGAAAATGGAAGGGGAGAAAAACCAGAAGGACAACATGGTGAAGGAGCTCAAGGGCCATGAGAAAGAACTGATGGCCGAGATCAAGGACAAGGAAAAAGAGTCCCGTCAGCTGAGCCTGAAGATCGCCGCAGTCATCCGCCGGGAGATCGAAGCCGCCCAGCGCCGGGCCGCCGAGGAAGCGCGGCGCCGCGCCATGGCGGAAGCCCGGGCCCGCGCGGAAGAAGAGGCCCGTCAGCGCAGTGTCGCCGCCGCCAGCCCTGCGGGGGACAAACCCGAAGAAGGCAAAGAAGGCGATGCAGCGGCTGCTCCTGGCGGCAACGAGCCTGCGGCCGCCGCCCCCAAGCCGGCCCGCCCCGACAACGTTTTGGAAGCCACCCCCGAGGCCAAGGCGCTGTCGGAAAGCTTCGAGGCCAACCGCGGGCGCCTGCCCTGGCCGGTGGCCCGGGCCATCGTCATCGGCACCTTCGGCATCCACCGGCACCCGGTACTGGAAAAGGTCATGGTGGACAACGATGGGATTACCATGCAGACCACCCCAGGCGCACCGGTACGTGCCGTCTTCGAAGGGGAGGTCGTCAGCATCTTCCCCCTGTCCGGACGGTGGACGGTGGTGCTCAAGCACGGGCAGTATTTTACCGTGTATTCGAACCTGAAAGATGTCAGCGTGCAGACGGGTGCGCATGTCAGCACCCAGCAGGCTATTGGCAGCGTTTATACAAACCCGCTGACCAACGACGCCAACCTGGAATTCAAGGTATACAAGTATAAGCAGGCCGTGGATCCCCAGCTGTGGCTGGCAGGCCGCTGAGGCTTCAGCTCAGGGGCATTTCCCGCCCGCCCACCAGCGTCTTGGCGGGGGCAATCGTTCCCCGGATCACCTTCAGAAAAGGCTTGCCCCGGCGCAGGCCCACTGTGCCATATCCCGTGGCCGTCGACAGGAAGCTCCTGAAATCACCCACCCGGGAATCGATGTACAGCACCTTGTCCACAGCGTCGTAGCGCACGCCGGTCAGGCCCTGCAGCAGGCCATAGCTCGACATGGCGCGGGCATACCAGCTCCCGCATTCATATTCGTTGAAGGGGTTGCGCACCCGGCCGTCATAACGGTCCCGGCAGGTGCGGACGATCTCCAGGCCTTCGTCCACGCGGCCCATGCACATCAGGTGGGAGGCCACCTGGTACTCGATGCCGGTCCAGACCTCATCGCTGTAGACGAAGGGCAGCTCCAGCTTGCCGCCCTTGGGCCAGGTGCAGAGCAGCAGGCCCCCCTCCCGGCCCAGCGCATACGAAGGCCGCTGGGGATTGGCGTGATCGCTGAGGTCTTTTTTCAGGTTGTAGCGGTGCACCGCCTCCAGGTGGCTGCGGACCTTATCGGCATCCACCGGGTCGCCGAGGCCGCACATGGCGGCGATCCAGGCGCCCAGGATGCCATCCGAGAGGCAGCCGTTGCCGTACTGGTATTTGGGTCCTTCCTTTTCCAGCAGTTCCTTCGCTTCGGGAGAATACTGGCCACCGAAGGACTTGGAGGCTTCCGTGACCGGGTTGGCGGCATTCAGGTCCTTATAGCTGATGCGCTGGAAGAAATATTCTCCGTTGAAGAGCTCCTGCTCCAGGTAGCGCTTGCCTGCAGCCAGCAACTTCCTGTA
This sequence comes from uncultured Chitinophagaceae bacterium, assembly GCA_966252445.1. Lineage (GTDB taxonomy): Bacteria > Bacteroidota > Bacteroidia > Chitinophagales > Chitinophagaceae > CBINPH01. Next base: position 2,542 of record CBINPH010000240.1, read on the forward strand.
AGCCGACATGTCCTCCCCCAGGAAGCTGCCCATGGCGTCCAGCGCCGTCAGTGCGCCGAGGTAAAAACTGGTGCACATGCCGTCCGGCCCCCAGAACTCGATGTCGTAGGTGTTGTGATGCGGCTCTTCGACCACGCCCCGGCCCCGGGGATCCCAGGTATGTATGCAGTAGTCCATGCTCCGCTTGACCATGGGGTACAGCTTCCTCATCCAGTCGTTGTCGCCGCTGATGCGCCATTCACGGTACACCTTCATGATGCCGCCCAGCTGGCCATCGGCGGCGGCGTGGAAGTTGTGGCGCACCGGGCGTATGGGCAGGGCGGCCCGGAAGGTCTGGTGGCCCTCGGCGCTCTGGTCTTCGCAGAATTCGGTGTGGCGCAGGCTGCGCTCCAGGGCAGGAAACAAATGCGGCATGGCCTGGGCATAGTTCCACACATGGGTGCAGGAGCCGTCGCAGCAGCCCCCGTCGTCCCCGCAGCCCTCGTATGCCCAGAGGCGCCCGTCGTGCTGCCGGAGCACCGTGGGCGACTTGAGGATGGTGAGGTTGGCCGCCACAGCTTCCAGCACCTCCGGCGGCAGGCTGCTGTCATAAAAGGCGTCGCTGAAGCGCTGCGTCTCCGTGCGCAGCATGGTGTATTGCTGCTTCCAGTATGCCGCCACGGCCATGACATCTGAAAAGCGCCGGCTGTACCAGGGTCTGTAGGTCTGCGCCTTCTCGGCGGGGCCCAGGCCCAGTTCGGCGGGGTTGCTGCAGCAGCCCGTCGACGGATCACAGTCCTGCTTGGCCTTGATTTCGTCTGCGGTGGCATCGGCCCCGGCCCGCAGGTTGCTCTGCGGCACATACCAGGCCATATGGACGCGGATGAGTTTTTCTTCTCCCGCCCCCAGGGTGAAAGGCACGAACAGGCTGGCCCCCGGGGCGCCCTCCTCCACGGGGTCGTTTTTCTTCACCTCCCCCGCGCTGATGGTGTTCCAGGCCATGGTCAGGGGATCCCACCATCCTCCCCGGAACCAACAATGGTCCACGACGGTGCCGGCCTGGTCCGTAAAAATGGCGAAATCGCCCGCCAGGAAAGGCTTTTCCTGGGTTCCGTGCTGGCTCAGCACAAACCCCCTGTCGATGGGGCCTATGCTTCCGTGCTGGCCGGGCTGCACCATGACGTTGCGGGCGTTGTAGGAAAAAACAGCTTCCAAGGCGCGGGACCCTGTATTGCGGAACCGGTATTCCAGGGCGCCGAGAGGCATGCTGGCGTGGTCTTCGTCGTTGGGTATGAAAGGGCTCCAGCCCGTCAGGGTGACGTCCAGGGGGATATCGTCATCGCGGAGCCCGATGTGGGCGAAGGGGAAACGGGCCTCGAATACGGCTTCCCCGAAACGGGGGAGGCCATAGGTAGCCCCGGCATCCCCGTTGCCCGAGCCCCGCATCCCGAACTTCTTCCAGTCGGGTACAGGCCCCTCCAGCACCTTGGCGCCCCGGGGAGCACCCTTGACGGCAACGGCGGCGAACATCACGGGGGTGTTGAACAGTTCGGGATGATGACGCACGGAAAAATGGGAGATGGCTCCCGTGCCTTCCAGGCAGAACATGCCCGCACCCATGCCCCCTATGGGGAAAGCCACGCGGTTCAGCTGCTCGCCCTGGTAGGCGCCGTTGTACTTCCGCTTCGCAGGGTATACCCTGGTTTGGCCGGCAGGGGCGGGGCTTTCCTGCCGCAGCAGCCAGCCAGGGGCGGCCGTGGCCCCCAGCCCGCCCAGGGTGGCTTTTTTCAGGAAAGAGCGTCTGTCGTCAGATCTTTTCATACGTACGGTTTTGAAGAAACGATCATCTCGCCGGCTGGCAAGCCGGTGCGGCGTCAAGAGCCACCACCCCTTAGTGGAAGGCCGCCTGGATGCTGTCCAGGGAAATACCCAGGACCCGCCGGGCGATGCCGTCCAGGGCCTGCTCCGAGCCGGTAAAATGGTATACGCTCTGCTGGTGCGCCAGAGAACTGCCCGGCTTCAGCATGGCGGCGGGAGACACGCTTTCCAGTTCATAAAAGGGGCCCATCTGGCTTCCGTCGGCCAGCGGTCCGTCGTTGTAGGCATTCTGGGCATCCCCGCTGAATACAGGCTTTACCGTGTCCCATTCCTGGTTCAGGTACTTGGCGCGGGGGTCGAGGTCGCAGGACAGCAGGGTAAGCACCTTGTGTTCCGGGTCATAGCTGCCCGCCACGCCCTTCGCCCTTTCAGGGCCCAGTCCCAGCTTGCCGCGGGACTTGCCATCGGCGCGGAACAGGAGCACGCTGTCGGTATAGGTGATGCGGTCCGGGGGTATCTGCCCGAAGTAATCCGTGGTGGCGATGCGGCCGCCCGCTTTCCCCGGGCGGAAGGGCACGACGATGACGGTGCCGGGCGAGGGATTGAACATGTCGAGTATCCAGATGCAGGGCATACCGGTTTCTTCCGTCCAGGCCTGCTTGCCCGTATTGGTAATGATGTTGTCGGTGCGGTAGCCCACCGCGGCCAGCCCGGCAGTGTCGGCCAGCGACCACTGGCCGGCGATGGTTGCCTTGTCCAGGAGGGTCACCTTGCGGCCTACCTGCAGGGACAACTCCGTACCCGCATAGTTGGTGAGGGTCATGTCCTTGCGCAGGGCCACGGCGCTGCTGTCGGCCGATACCAGCGTCCAGGCTTCCGTATCAAAAGCGGCCGGCGTGACCCAGTTGTCGAACACCATCGGAAGACCGGGTTTGAAAAACAGGGAATAGTGGCCGCCTTCCGGTCCCAGCCAGAGGCGGTTCTCCCCGCCATA
>CBINPH010000241.1:0-5220 GCA_966252445.1 uncultured Chitinophagaceae bacterium
GCCGTGGCCAGCGTCTGCCCCCGCTCTTTCAGCAAACGGCCCAGCTGCTCTTCCAGGCTGATGTCTTCCTCCGCAACGGTAATGTCTGGCAGCGTATCCCGCAGTACACCAAAATACTGGTCCATCTCCGCCGCCATGCGCTGGCGTTCATCGCCTAGAGCCGTCAGGCGGAGGCGCAATAGTCCGTCACCCGGCAGATAGGCGAGTTTGATGCCTGGAGGCAGGCTGCTTTCCAGGCTTGATAGTTTCTCCGCCACCAGCGACTCGCCCATGCCCATGGTCACCAAGGTGCGGTGCAGGATCACGGGCATGCCATTGTCTCGTGCCAGCCTGGGCAACACCTCACTCGTCATGATGCCCTGCATTTCATGGGGCACGCCAGGCATGGACACGTAGATCCTTCCATCCCGTTCGAACCACATGCCGGGGGCCGTACCCCGGCTGTTCGGCAACACAAGGCAATTGTCCGGGACCAGAGCCTGTTTGAGGTTGGCCTTCGGCATGGGAATATGCCTCCCGGCAAAGCGCGCTTTTACCTGTTCCAGCACGACAGGGTCTTCCACCAGTGCTGACCCGAAATATTCACACAGCACCTCCTTGGTAATATCGTCATTGGTAGGGCCCAGACCGCCGGTTATGAGGATGACGTCGGCCTCCCGGCTCTCTTCCGCCAGGGCCTGCAGGATCGCCTCGCGGTCATCGCCGATGGCTACCCGCCGCCGCACCCAAACACCTATGTCATTGAGTTGCCGGGCCATCCAGGCAGAATTCGTGTCCAGGGTCTGACCGATCAGTAATTCATCCCCGATGGTGATCAGGGATGCCCATTTCTTTTTCATAGACTGGTATATTGCCGTTGCAAATGTAAGGCATGCAGGGAGACCTATGACCGTAAACAGCCCAGGCGGGGGGGGCCGATCGACGATTTGATCTACCTTTACGCCATGAACTACCTGGATGAGCTTTTCGGGGATATCTATACCCCTGACCGTTTTTTTCTGATAGCTGGCCCCTGTGTGATTGAGAATGAGACGCTGGTTATGGAGGTCGCAGAGCAAGTGCAGGCTTCCTGCCGTCAACTCGGCATTCCCTATATATTCAAAGCCTCCTACCGGAAAGCCAATCGCACCCGGTTAGATTCTTTTACCGGCATTGGGGACAGGGAAGGCATGGAATTGCTGAGAGCGGTAGGCCAACGCTTCGGCGTGCCGGTGACCACGGACGTCCATTCCCCGGAAGAAGCGGCCCTGGCCGCGGAATATGTGGATGTCCTCCAGATACCGGCCTTTCTCTGTCGCCAGACCGACTTGCTGCTGGCGGCGGCGGCTACCGGGAAGGTGGTCAATGTCAAGAAGGGGCAGTTCCTGAGCGGACCGGCCATGAAATTTGCCGTGGAAAAGATCCATGGCGGTGGCAGCCAGCGGGTCATGCTTACCGAGCGAGGCACGACCTTTGGTTATCAGGACCTGGTGGTGGATTACCGCAACATTCCCTGGATGCAGGCTCATGGGGTACCGGTTGTAATGGACTGTACCCATTCCCTGCAACAACCCAACCAGTCCAGCGGCGTAACCGGCGGCAATCCGAAGTTGATCTCGACCATCGCCCGGGCCGCCATAGCGACTGGAGCAGATGGCCTTTTCATAGAAACCCATCCGCAACCGGCCAAGGCCCTTTCCGATGGGGCAAACATGTTGGAAATAAGTCTATTAAAGCCCCTACTGGAAGAATTGGTGCGGATTCGCAGGGCCATAACCATGGCCTGAACTGCTGCGTATTCCCTTGCCGTTCGAAAACGGGATCACCAGTATTTCAGGGGGTTCCGGCGTGAATACCAGATGTATTTCTTGATATTCAACCAGAAGGCCATGACCATGTAAATGACTACGGGGGAGCCCATGGTCAGGAAGGAGATATAAATGAACCACATCCGGATGCGGGAGGTCGCAATCCCCATTTTCTCGCCAATGACTGTACAAACGCCAAAGGCCTGCCATTCCAGAAAGTCCCTCAAGCGGTTCATGGTCCAAAAATAACGAATTTCCAAAATCCGCAAAAGCGATATTTCTTTTAGGGAATGCCGCTGCTGGGGCCGTGAACCGCATTTTGGACCCTGGCTGGGTGCCCGGGGTGCGTGGGTTCGCATTTCCCTTACCTTTGTCCTCCCAAACTAAAGTCGTCATGAGCGAGGATCGTTCCTTAAACTTTATCGAAGAAATCATTGAAGCCGACCTGGCCGCCGGGCATTGCACGGAAGTAATTACCCGGTTCCCCCCAGAGCCCAACGGATATTTGCATATTGGCCATGCCAAGTCCATTTGCCTGAATTTCGGATTGACGCGCCGGTACCGCGGGTACACCAACCTGCGCTTCGATGACACCAACCCCCTGACAGAAGATACGGAGTACGTGGAGTCCATTAAGGAAGACATCCGCTGGCTGGGCTTTGAGTGGAAAAACGAGCACTATACTTCCGATTATTTCGAGCAACTCTTTGAATTCGCCCTCCAACTGATACGGCAAGGACAAGCCTATGTGGACGATTCCAGCCCCGAGGACATTGCCGCCATGAAGGGCACGCCCACGACCCCGGGCCGCAACAGTCCCTACCGGGACCGCTCTGTGGAGGAGAACCTGGCTCTTTTCCAGGCCATGCGCGAGGGCCAGTTCCCGGACGGCGCAAAGGTACTGCGGGCCAAAATCGACATGGCCCACCCGAACATGCAAATGAGGGACCCGCTGCTGTACCGGATCAAACATGCCCACCACCATCGGACCGGCAACACCTGGTGCATTTATCCCATGTATGACTTTGCCCACGGGCAGAGCGACAGCATTGAAAAGGTTACCCATTCATTGTGCACCCTGGAATTTGTCCCCCACCGGCCCCTGTACGACTGGCTGATCGAGCAGCTGAACATCTTCCCCTCCCATCAATATGAATTTGCGCGGCTGAACCTGAGCTACACGGTCATGAGCAAGCGCAAACTCCTGCAACTGGTGAACCAGGAGGTGGTGAGCGGATGGGACGACCCCCGCATGCCCACCATCAGCGCCTTCCGCCGCCGCGGATATACCCCGGAGAGCATCCGCCATTTTTGCGAGCGTGTCGGGGTACAAAAAAGGGAAAATCTTATCGACCTCAGCCTGCTGGAGTTCTTCATCCGGGAGGACCTGAATAAAAATGCCCTGCGCCGCATGGCCGTGCTGGATCCTGTCCGCCTGGTCATCACCAATTACCCCGAAGGCCAATACGAGGAGATGGAAACCGAAAACAACCCGGAAGCCTCCGACGCAGGATACCGGAAGGTGCCTTTTGGCCGGGAATTGTGGATCGAAAGAGAGGATTTCATGGAGGATCCGCCGAAGAAATTCTTCCGGCTGGCGCCGGGGAAAGCCGTACGCCTGAAAAGCGCATATATTATACGCTGCGAAGATTACAGCAAAGATGAAAACGGCCAGGTCACTGAAGTGCGGGCGGTGTACCTGCCCGAGAGCAAAAGCGGACAGGATGCCACAGGCCTGAAGGTCAAAGCCACGATACACTGGTTGAGTGTGGCTCACGCCCGCAGTGCTGAAGTGCGCCTCTATGATCGCCTGTTCCGGGTGGAAGACCCGGCCAATGCCGAGGGAGATTTTACCGATTACCTGAACCCCGATTCACTGAAAGTGGTTCCCCATGCGATGATTGAACCGGCGCTGGCCTCTGCAGAACCCGGACAAAAATTCCAGTTCCTGCGGAAAGGGTATTTCTGCACAGACCGGACTTCTACCCCGGATCACCTGGTGTTCAACCGGACGGTCACCCTGAAGGATACCTGGGCCAAAGAAGCCGGAAAATCCTGATCCATGAATTTTCTTTCTGCACGGTAAAATTGGTTATCTTCAAATCCGAATCCAGCGTCTTCTTTTAACATATAACTATTTTTAGCAATGCGTTGGCAAGGCAGAAGGGAAAGCACCAATGTAGAAGACCGCCGTGGCGTGTCCGGCCGGCGGATAGCCTTTGGCGGTGGTATAGGCACGCTTGTACTGATCGTATTGGCGTTGCTGTTCGGTCAAAACCCCCTGCAGCTCCTGGAACAGGTAGGCGCCGGAGGCGGCACCGAACAAATGGCTCCCGGAACGCCGGCGGGCCAGGATGAGGCCTCTTCCTTTGCCAAGGTGGTCCTGGCCGACACTGAAGACGTCTGGGGCCAGATCTTTTCCCAGATGAACAAGCAATACCAACCCCCCACCATGGTCTTGTTCAACGGCTCCGTCCAATCGGCTTGCGGGATGTCCAGTTCGGCCACCGGTCCGTTTTACTGCCCCATGGACGAAAAGCTCTATATCGATCTATCCTTTTTTAATGAGCTGAGCAGCCGCTTTCACGCGCCGGGAGATTTTGCGGAGGCTTACGTCATCGCCCACGAGGTAGGACACCATGTGCAGAAGCTGCTGGGCATCTCCTCCCAGGTCCAGGCGATGCAGGACCGCGCCGGTACGGCAGAAGCCAACAGGCTGTCCGTGCGCCTGGAGCTGCAGGCTGATTTCCTGGCCGGTGTATGGGCCCATTATGACGACAAATGGAACAAAGTCCTGGAACAGGGCGACATAGAGGAAGCGCTGCAGGCGGCAAACGCCGTCGGCGATGACCGTCTGCAGAAAGAGTCCCAAGGGTATGTGGTGCCCGACGCTTTCACGCATGGCACATCCCAGGAACGGATGCGCTGGTTTATGAAAGGATACCAGACCGGAGACCTGTCGCAGGGAGATACTTTCGCCGCCAGCTCCCTATAGCGTCTTATCCGGCCGCCATCTGCCGGTTAATAACGGGGAGGGCCGCCTCGATACGCGCAGCCGTTTCTTCCTTGCCCAACAGAGCCACGATGTCGAATACAGGGGGGCCGAACTTACCCCCGACGAGCATGATGCGAAAAGGAAGCATCATCCCCCCGGCCTTGAATCCATTTTGTTCGGCAAAGGCTTTGAAGCGCTCCTCGCAGTGCATGGCGTCAAAAGGCTCCACCTCCGGAAGCATGGCCGCCCATGCCTGAAAAAAGGCCGCCCTTTCCCCATCCCATTTTTTGAGGACACCCGCCAGGTCAAAATCCTGGGGGCGCCGGAAGAAAAATACGCTGTTGTCCCACAGGTCGGGAAGCAGGACACAGCGTTCCTTGATGAGGTCCAGAATGTCCAGGAGCCGCTGGTCGTCATCCTGCAAATCGTGTGCTTGGA
>CBINPH010000242.1:0-5202 GCA_966252445.1 uncultured Chitinophagaceae bacterium
ATGGCGAACGCAGCGGCGGTGACGGTGGGGGCGGAGACCTTCACCTTCCCCGAGGTGCAATATGCCGGCGGCCTGGAATACGCTTCCATGCCGGGCACCGAAAACAATTTCGAGGCAGGCGGCCAGGTGATGAAGATGGCCGGGCGATATGCCGGAGCGGACTTTTTCTTCCTGTTCAATTTTCCCCTCCTGCAGGGCCATGCCGCCACTGCCCTGCGCCGTCCGGAGTCCCTGGCCATCAGCCGGCGCATGGCCGAAAGCTTTTTCGGCAGCCCCGCCGCAGCCATGGGCCGGACCCTGCGGTTCGAAGACCGGGAAGACCTCCAGGTCACCGCGGTCTTCGAAAACCTGCCCGCCCACTCCTCCCTGCAGCTGGACTTTTTGAGAAGCTGGTCGGCCTTCGTACAGCAAAACCCCTGGGTGCACCGTTGGGACAATACCAGTCCCCGCACTTTCGTGAAACTTCGTCCCGGCGCCAGCCGGAAGCTCGTAGAGGCCAAAATGGCCCATTTCCTGGACGGATACCTGCCGAAGACCGAAGGCTCCCGGACAGCGCTTGGCCTGCAGCCCTTCCGCGAAAAATACCTGCACGGGAGCTTCCGCCACGGCTATCCCACGGGCGGACGGATCTCCTATGTGCGTATATTCTCCGGCGTAGCCCTGTTCATCCTCCTGATCGCCTGCATCAACTTCATGAACCTGGCCACGGCGCGGTCGGCCACCCGGGCCAAGGAAATAGGGCTGCGCAAGGTCATCGGGGCCCGCCGCGGATTGCTGGTGACCCAGTTCACCGGGGAAGCCCTGCTGCTCAGCGTCGCAGGCCTCGCCGCCGCCCTGGTGCTGGCCCAGCTGGCGCTGCCGGCCTTCGGCCGGCTCAGCGGCAAAACGCTGTCCCTGCCTTACCATCTGCCGGCTTTCTGGGCCCTGCTCGCCGCCCTGGTGCTGATCACGGCGATCCTGGCGGGCAGCTACCCCACCCTGTACCTGTCGGCCCTGAACCCGGCCCGCGCCCTCAAAAGCGCAGCCGCCGCGGGGAAGGGGAATCTGCTGTTGCGCAAGGGCCTGGTGGTTTTCCAGTTCGTCCTTTCCGTGGGGCTGATCATCGGGATGATGGTCATTTACCGGCAGATGGCTTTCATCCAAACGGTGAACCTGGGTTATGACCGCCAAAACCTGGCCTGCATACCCATCGAAGGAGCGGTGATCGATCACTATGCCGCATTCAAAGAACAGGCCCTCCGCATCCCCGGCGTCCTGTCGATGTCTAAAATGCGGAATACGCCCACGGAGATCGAGCACCATGCCAGCGGCATCAGCTGGCCGGGGAAAGACCCTTCCGTCGACATGCCCCTGGCCGACGCCGTGGTGGGCTATGACTTCGTCAAGACCATGCGCCTGCAGCTGGCCCAGGGCCGTGACTTCTCCAGGGCTTACGGGACCGACTCCACGGGCTTCCTCCTCAACGAGACGGCCGTCCGGCAGATGGGCCTGCGCGAGCCCATTGGCCAGGTGCTTCACTGGGGCAACCGCAGCGGTCCGGTGATCGGCGTGCTCAAGGATTTTCATTTCACGTCCCTGCACGACCCCATAGACCCCCTGATCGTCCGCCTGGACGAGCACTGGAGCTGGGGGACCATCCTCGTGCGCATCCAGGAAGGCCGGACTCCGCAGGTGATGACGGCGCTGGCCAGCCTGTGGCGGACCCAAAACCCGCGGTTTCCTTTTACCTATACTTTTTCGGACGCCGAGTACACCCGCCAGTACCGGAGCGAGCAAGTGATCAGCAGGCTGTCGGATTACTTTGCCTTGCTGGCCATTCTTATTTCCTGCCTAGGCCTGTTCGGCCTCGCAACCTTTGTCGCCGAACAACGCACCAGGGAGATCGGGGTCCGCAAAGTCCTGGGGGCCTCGGTACCCGGCATCACCGCCTTGTTGTCGGCGGACTTTCTGAAGCTGGTGTTGATGGCCGTGACGCTGGCATCGCCGCTGGCCTGGTGGCTGGCCGAGCAATGGCTGCAGCATTTTGCCTACCGGGTAAAGGTCAGCTGGTGGATCTTTGTTCTGGCCGGAGGCATCGCCGCCGTGATCGCGCTGGCCACGGTAAGTTACCAGGCCATGCGCACGGCACGCCTCAACCCCGTCAAAAGCCTGCGCGCCGAATGATCCATCCCCCGGAGCCCTTGAACCAAAGCCTGGAGGAGTAGGCCGGTATCCCTTATCCGGCAGCAAACGAAAGAAAAAAACCATATGGCCAACAAAGACCTGAAGATCGCATGGAGAAAGCTCTGGAGCCAAAAGGGCCTCACCCTCCTGCATATTTGCGGACTGGCCCTGGGCCTGGCGGCCTGCCTGCTTATCCTGCTGTTTGTCTGCCACCAGCTCAGCTATGACCGGTATCACAAAAATGCGGACCGGATCGTCCGGGTGATCTTCCGCGGCCAGATGAACGGGGGTGGCATCATCCGGGAAGCCCATGTGATGCCGCCGGTGGCGGACGCGTTGAAGCATGATTTCCCCGAAGTGCTCGACGCCACGAGAATCCACGATCAGGGCATGCCGCGCATAGGCCATGATGGCCAGGTGTTCAAAAACAACCGCATGGCTTTTGTCGATGCCAACTTTTTTCAGCTGTTTACCATACCGCTGATCAAAGGAAACCCGGCCACAGCCTTGCGGCAGCCCGGCACGGCGGTGATCTCCCGGTCCATGGCGAAGCAGTACTTCGGTGCCGCGGATCCGCTCGGGAAAACCCTGACCTTCGTAGACAACCACAACGCCACCCTCCAGGTCACCGGGGTATTTGAAGACATCCCGGAGAGTTCCCATTTTCATTTTGGGCTGCTGGCATCCATGGCCACCTGGCCGGATGCCCGCTCCACGTCCTGGATGACCTCCGGCTATTATACCTACCTGCTGCTGCCGCGGGGCTATGACTACAGAAAACTGGAGGCGAAGCTCCCCCAGGAAACGGACAAATACATGGGCCCGCAGCTGCAAAGATCGATGGGTGTCACCATGGATCAGTTCCGCCGGAGCGGGAACCATATCGGCCTGTACCTGCAGCCGCTGACAACCATACACCTGGAGCGGGACCTGTCCGGGGACATGGAGCCGCACGGCAACAAGGAATATGTCTACATCTTCAGCCTGGTGGCGGCCTTCATCCTGTTGATCGCCTGCGTCAACTTCGTCAACCTGTCTACCGCCGGCGCCTCCACCAGGGCCAGGGAAATAGGCGTACGCAAGGTGCTGGGATCCGGGAAAAGCCGCCTGCTCATCCAGTTCCTGACCGAGGCCCTGTTGACGACAGCCCTGGCCTTGCTGCTGGCGTTGGGGCTTATATACCTGTCGATGCCCCTGTTCAATCAATTGACCGGCGACGACCTCAGCCGGTACCTGAAACCCTGGATGGGACCTGCCCTGCTGGGCATCACCCTGGCCACGGCGCTGCTCGCCGGCGCCTATCCCGCCTTCTACCTGTCCTCCCTTCGCCCCATCGACATCCTGCGGAGCCGCTCCGGGTCTGCGGCCCGGGGCGGGCGCCTCAGGAGCGGCCTGGTCGTGTTTCAGTTCGCGATGTCGATTGGCCTCATCATCGCGACACTGGTCGTCTATAACCAGCTTTCGTTTATCCGGCACAAAGACCCGGGCTACGACAAAAGCCAGGTGCTGATCATCGACAACACCTCCGCCCTGGGTGCCGGCCGGGAGGCGTTCAGGCAAAGCCTGCTGAAGGATCCCCGCATCGCGGCAGCCAGTTATTCCGGATACCTGCCCGCAGGGCCCTCGAACAGCAACAATTTCCTGCTCTACCCGGATGCGCAGTCCGCCTCGCTGGTCAAGACCCTCCGCTATGAGGTAGACACGGCGTATATCCCCGCGCTGGGCATGCGCATGGCCGGGGGACGCAACTTTTCGGCGGCCTACGGCGCAGACTCGCTGGGCATCATCGTCAACGAGGCGGCGGCCAGGGCCTTCGGCTGGACCGGAAACATCGAAGGGCATACCCTGACCCATGCAGATAATGAGGGTCATGTCACGACCTATCACGTCATCGGCATGGTCCAAAATTTTCATTTCAGGTCCCTGCATGAATTCATCAATCCCCTGGTGATGACCCTGGGGGGAGACCAGAGCCGCCTCATCGTCAAGTGGCGGGGCAGCGACATCGCCGGGCTGCTGCGGGACATGAAAGCGCGATGGGAAAGCCTGGGGACGGGAGAAAATTTTGCCTATGCTTTCCTGGATGACCGCTACAACGACATGTACAAAGGCGAGCAAAACATCGGTCTCATGCTCGCCATCTTTGCCGCCTTGACTGTGCTGGTCGCCGCCATGGGCTTGTTCGGCCTGGCCACCTTCACGACCGAACAGCGCCGCAAGGAAATTGGCGTCCGCAAGGTGCTGGGCGCCAGTGTCAGCGGTATCGTGGCCCTGCTGACCAGGGATTTCCTCACCCTGGTCTTCCTCGGCCTTATCCTGGCCTGCCCCCTGGCCTGGTATGTCATGCACACCTGGCTGGAGGGCTTCGCCTACCAGATCCGGATCGGCTGGTGGATATTCCCGGCCGCCGGCCTGGCCGCCCTGCTCGTGGCCCTGGCTACGGTCAGTGTCCGGGCCGCGCAGGCCGCCCGCGCCAACCCGGTACAAAGCTTACGGACCGAATGAGCGCATGCGCAGCTGACCGTTCGGGCAGGAACGGCACCTGGCCCCCGCCGGCACGCAAACACCGGGGAAAGGGCAAAACCAAACAGAAAAATCTTGAACGGATCTGATGCTGAAAAACTATGGCAAAACAGCCTGGCGGACCCTGACGCGGAACAAGGGATTCACGATCACCAACTTCCTGGGGCTGGCTATCGGCATGACCTGCACCATATTTATTTTGCTGTGGGTGCGGGATGAGCTGAATTACGACAAGTTCCACCGCCACTACGATCAGCTCTATGTGGTGATCGCCAACCGGGATTTCAAGAACAGGGCTTTTACCGACTACAACATGGTCTTGCCCCTGGCCGGGGTCCTGGAAAAAACCAGCCCGCAGGTGAAAAATGCGGTCGTCACCACCCAGGACTATGACCTGACGCTGCGCTGGAAAGATGTCGTGCTGCAAAAAAACGGATATACCGCCAGTGCGCATTTCTTTGACATGTTTTCCTGGACCTTTATCCAGGGTCATCCCGCTACCGCGATCCAGGACCC
>CBINPH010000243.1:0-5199 GCA_966252445.1 uncultured Chitinophagaceae bacterium
GACAAGGTGCGCTCCGTGCGGCTGGCCAACGTGGCCTCCTTCCTGGCGGCCCAGGACCTGGAACGGGAGTGCCCCCGGCTGGGCACTCTGCGGGTGGACGTCGCTTACGGCGGCAATTTTTACGCGATCGTGGACCCCCAGCCCGGCTTTGCGGGGCTGGAACATTTTACCGCAGAGGAACTGATCCCCCTGAGCCGGGCCCTGCGCCAGCAGGTGAACGAGCGCTACAGCTTAGTCCCTCCCCTCCAGGACAACATCCGCGGCGTCCACCACATCATGTGGACCGGGAAGCCCCTGGACCCCGCGGCCACGGCGCGCAATGCCGTCTTTTACGGGGACAAGGCCATAGACCGTTCTCCCTGCGGCACGGGCACCTCGGCCCGCATGGCGCAGTGGCATGCCCGCGGACGCCTCCTGCCCGGCCTGGACTTCATCAACGAGAGCATCATCGGATCACAGTTCAGGGGCCGCATCGAAGGGCTGACCGACGTCGGGGGACGTCCGGCCATACATCCCTCCATAGAAGGATGGGCACGGGCTTACGGCCACAACACCATCACCGTAGATACCGGGGACGATCCCTATGCGCTGGGCATCCAGGTACTCTCACCAAACCCCTAGGTAGCTATGCCACCAGCCAAATCACACTGTGTGGGCATCATCGGCGGCGGCGTCATCGGCCTCTGCTGCGCCCATTATCTCGAGGAAGCCGGCTTCCGTGTCACGGTGTTCGAAGAGGGAGACCTGCGCAGCGGCTGCTCCCATCTCAATGCCGGCATGATGGTCCCCAGCCACCTGGTGCCCCTGGCGGCGCCGGGGATGGTCATGCAGGGGCTGCGCTGGCTGCTGCATGCCGACAGCCCCTTCGCCATCCGCCCCGGGGGGCCCCGGCGCTGGCGCTGGGCCTGGCATTTCTACCGCGCTGCCACAGCGGCGCATGTACGCCGTGCCGTACCGCTCCTGCGCGACATCAGCTGGCTCTCGCGCGACCTGTACCGGGAGCTGGCCGGCAGGCCGGGCTTCGCCTTCGGCTGGGAAGAAAAGGGTCTGCTCATGCTGTACCGCAGCCCGCAGCTGGAAGCCGGGGAAGGGCGTATGGCGCGCCTCGCCGAGCAGGCCGGCGTGAAGGCCCAGGTCCTCTCTCCCGCCGAGCTGCAGGGCCTGGAGCCCGGCTGGCCCATGCGCCTGCGCGGCGCCGTCTATTATCCCGGCGACGCCCAGCTGGACCCGGGTCTTTTCATGCAGGTGATGGCCGCCGACCTCTCCCGGCGGGGAGTCTCCCTGCTGAGCGGCCTGCGGGTGCAGCTGGGGAGGCAGGGAGGTCAGGTCCGGGAGGTCCACGCCGCCGGCCGCCGCTGGTCCTTCGACCAGATCGTCGTGGCCGCCGGCGCCCGCAGCGCCGGCCTGCTCAGGGACCTGGGCCTGCAGCTGCCGCTGGAAGGCGGGAAAGGATACAGCTTCGATGTGCCGCTGCCGGAGCAGGGACCACGGCCCGCCATCCCGGCCATCCTGCTGGAAGGGCGGGTGGCCGTCACCCCTATGGGCGGGCGGCTGCGTGTAGGCGGCACCCTGGAGATCGGGGGTTCCCCGGATACTGTACACAAAAGGCGGCTGCAGGGCATCAGCGACAGCCTCCGGGCCTTCTATCCCGCCTGGCCGGCAGAAGAGCCGGCGCAGGTCTCGGCAGGGCTGCGGCCCTGCTCTCCCGACGGGCTGCCTTATATCGGGCGGATGCATGGCCATCCCCGCCTCAGCATAGCCACCGGGCACGGCATGATGGGGATGAGCCTGGGGCCCGCTACGGGCAAGCTCATCAGCGAGCTGCTCTCGGGCTGCCGCTCCAGCATGGACATACAGGCTTTCGCCCCTGACCGGTTCCGCTAAGCGCGGCTCCTTCAGTCCAGGGGTATGCTCAGGCCCATCTCCCGGAAAGCCAGCAGGGCCTCGGCATTGCCCATGGCGTCATCCACCGGGTGATGGCTGTGGCGCCGCTTCCGGTAGCGGCGCTTCCACTCGGCATTGAGCCCGGCATCCATGCGCATGCCACAGTACAGGTCCCCGATGCGGCGGCCGGAGAAGCCAAAGGGGTTGTGCCCGGTGAACCAGTGAAAATACCAGTTGATCCACTGCCAGTCGAAGGCCAGGTTGTCGCTGATGAATACGGGATGCCCGGTGGAGACCTCCCGCAGCCAGGCCGCAAAATCGGCCATCACCGTCGCCGGGTCGTCGAAGGCCAGGTGCTGTTCGCGGCTGAACCCGCTCACCTGGAGCGCGTCAGGCTTCCAGGCCTCCGAGATGGGGCGCGTGCGGCCATAAAAAGTTTGTTCCAGGGAGGGCTCCACCAGCACAGCTCCGAAACAGACCATAGAATACTTCCAGGGGATGTCACCGTCGGCTTCCACGTCGACCACGACATAACTCATTGCGCTGTTTTTTTGAGATCCGGAAAAAATCAGCTTGGGGCTACAGCCCCAGGGCGGCCGTGCCCTGGTCAAAAATGACGTCTACAGGGATATCGGCCTGGCGCAGCCTGTCCAGGTCGGCCCGCAGCTGGGGGCCGACCACCCCTTTCTCCGCCACCAGGCGGGCCACGCCCGCATAGTCGCCGTCCCCCTGCAAGGTGAGGATCAGCCGGGACAGGCTGTCCACGGCAGCCGTCATCCGGGCGGTGTCCACCTGGTAGGTGCCGTCATCAAGCCGCTGGAAAGCCCCCTGCTCGCGGAAGAAGTTGAAACGGATCATGTTGGCCACCCCGTGGGCATCGGAGGCGCCGAAGCGCACGGAACGGAAAATGCCCGCCAGGAAAGTGACGTAGTAGTCTTCCAGGCTGCCCTCCACGGCACCCTGCGCCAGCAGCTGCCTGATCATGAATACCCCCAGGATATCGGCCTTCCCCTCTTCAAGGGCGGAGGCATGTTCCTTCAGGGCTTCCCGCACCGTCCCTTTGCCGTCCAGGGTACGCTTGATGCCGAGGCCATGGGCCACCTCATGGAACATGGTGTTGGCGAAGAAGGCATCGAAGGTGACATGCCGGCGCTGACCGGGGGCAATGAGCACCCCCGCGATCGGCACCATGATGCGGTCGAACTTGGCTTTCATGGCGTTTTTCAACTGCAGGCGCCGGGTGCCTTTTTCGAGCTGCACCTGCTCGTCGTTGGGCAGGTTGATGGCGATAGTCTTGCCGCCGGCATTGCAGTCGCCGGCATAGTAGAGGACATCATAGGCGTTGAGCTCCGCGTCGGCGCCCGGCTTTTCGGCCTTGTATGCCGCCGGCACGGGCAGGGCCCGCTGCAGGGCGGGCAGGAAGCTGGCATACCGGGACAGGCGGCGGCTCCAGTCCCGGTCCTTTTTGAGCACATACGCCTCGTAGGAAGCCTTGTACCCGAAGAGGGCGTCCTCATAGGTCTCTATAGGGCCGATGACGATATCCAGGGTGTTGTCCTTCATGTCCAGCCAGGCCATGTCGCTGGCCCGGAATTCGTCGGTGAGCAGCGCTTCGGCCCGCAGGCGGAGATAGCGCGCCAGCCCCGAATCGGGCGCCAGGCCGGCGGCCTGGCGGAGCATCGCTGCGGCCCGCTGCAGGGGCTCGCGGAACAGCACATGATAAGGTACGGTATACAAGGCGCCCGTGCTGTCGCGGCGCAGGAACGTATAGAGGCTTTTCTTGTCGGGCAGGGCCGCCTGTTCGAACTCCGCCGTGCTCATGTCGGCGGGATAGAAATGGGCTCCCGCGGGCTTGGGCCCGACGCCTGCAATAAAGGGGCTGTCATTATCCAGGCGGTCCCCGGGCCCATAGTTTATCTCCACATACCGCCGCGCGGCGCTGTCCTGCAGGGCAGCCAGCAGGCTGTCCCGCTGGCCATAGGCCTGGTACCAGAAAAGGCTGTCCATGATGCGGGCCGCACCGATGAGCAGGGGGATCATCTGCCGCTGGGCGGCGGAGAGGCTGTCCAGGTCTGTGGTCAGCTTGACCACGGAAAAAGCGTCGGCCTTGCGCTGCAGGGCGGAGGCCGTTTCCCCGGCCGGAGACGGGCCTGCATGGCAGGCATAGAGGATAGCGGCCAGGCCGGCGCCGGCCATCAGGGAATGTATGCGGTTCATCGAGCGGATAGATTGATGTTCACAGGACGGCACGCCGACGGCATGCCGGCATAGCCGCGTTGTATGCTTCGAATATAGGATTAAATTTTTAACAGGCGCGGAAAGGCAGGACCCGGGCGGACAGGGACGGCCCCAGTGCCCGCGAAAAATCATGTAACTTGAAAACTACCTATATTCGGGGGCCGGGAACCACCGCCCTTTTAGGTGATGGTGGTATACCACCAAACGGGAACAACCGCCGGATTCAACCCTCAAATACTGAACACCATTATGGCTACACCTACGTTGGACACCTTTCAGGTCATTGCCGATCCGAGCCGCAGGAAAATGCTGCAGCTGCTGGCCCAGGACAGCCTGACCATCAATGCCCTGGCCAAAAACTTTGACATGAGCCGTCCGGCCATTTCCAAGCACGTGAAGATTATGTACAATGCCGGATTCATTACGATTACCGATATCGGCAGGGAGCGCTATTGCACCTTAAAGCAGGACGGCTTTAACGAGCTGCAGGATTTTATCGACTACTTTGACGCGTTCTGGACCAGAAAACTGAAAAAACTGGAAGACCTCCTGAACGCCAGGCAGCGCAAATCATAAACGAGTTCGAATATCCTGCCCTGGCACCAACTCGCGGGGACAGTGAGGAATATTTACCTTTTTAAAAGCACAATGATTCGGTATTTTCCACTATGGATAAGGTAGCAGCTTCCAAATCCGTGCTTTTTCAACAGTATGAAAAAGAACTGTCCAACCCGGTGGTCATGGTGCTCAAAGCCGCCGAGGGTTTGCCTGCTTCCATGTTTGACGCCCTGATGCCGGTCACCGGGCTCAATAAATGCCAGCTGGCGGCATTCGTAGACACCGCCCCAAGACCATGGACAACTACCGTTTGCGGAGGCATACGCTGGGGCGCATAGAAAGCGAGCAGCTTTTGCAGCTCCTGGCCCTGTATAAAAAGGGCGGGGAACTTTTCGGCAACTCCGAAGCCTTTAACCAATGGTTGAACCAGCCCGCCTTCGGAACAGGCGGCCTTATCCCCTTTGACCTGCTCTACACCCCGGGTGGCGACCCGACCCGCGCCTACTGCGGCACCGACTC
>CBINPH010000244.1:0-5190 GCA_966252445.1 uncultured Chitinophagaceae bacterium
CACAGGCCTGCATGCACACGACATCAGCAAGCTGCTGGCCTCTTTTGACGCCCTGATCGCCCAGGGGCATTCCGTCCTGGTCATCGAACACAACCTCGATGTGATTCGTGCGGCGGACCACGTTATCGAGCTGGGGCCGGAAGGGGGTGAACAGGGAGGGTACCTGCTCTACGCGGGAACACCTGCCGGACTCAAGGAAATGAAGGACAGCCCCACCGGAAGATTTCTGTAAAACCCATTGCGCGGAACAAGGCATTCCCGTATCTTGTCGGTCCATATCATTGAACAACTTACCGTATAGTCATGACACAGCATCGCAGACATTTTATCAAAACAGCCACCCTGGGCAGTGCCATGGCGCTCAGCCTCCCGCAGATCGTCGCGGCCGCCACCCGGGAGCAAAAGCCCAAAAAGATCAGGCTGGCCCAGGATGATGTCATCCTCTTCCAGGGCGATTCCATCACCGACATGGGCAGGAACAAATCCAACAAGGAACCCAACAACAACAGTGCCCTGGGACCCGGCTATGCGTTCATTGCCGCCTCGCGCCTGCTGCTCGCCCATGCCGGCAAGAACCTGCGGATCTACAACCGCGGGATCAGCGGCAACAAGGTCTATCAGCTCGCCGATCGCTGGCAGGAAGACTGCCTCGACCTGAAGCCCACAGTGCTCAGCATCCTGGTAGGGGTAAACGACTACTGGCACACGCTGACCGGCGGATACAAGGGTACCATCCAGACCTACCGGGACGACTACCGCGCCCTGCTGGACAGGACGCGGAAGCAGCTGCCCAATGTCAAGCTGATCATTGGGGAGCCTTACGCCATTCCCGGCGTGCGGGCTGTGGATGACAAATGGTTTCCCGCCTTTGATGCATACCGGGCGGCCGCACGGGAGCTGGCCGAAGAGTTCGATGCGGTGTTCATTCCCTACCAGCGGATCTACCAGCAGGCACAGAAAGCCGCCCCGGCGGCATACTGGACGCCCGACGGTGTTCACCCCAATGCCGCCGGCGACGCCCTGATGGCGCAGGCCATTTATGACGTCTTGGGCTGAGGACTACCGCAGGCGGTCCAGGGACTTCACCAGCTTTTCATCCTTGTAAATGCCCCGTGCAGCAAGAAACAGCAACACGAGGATGATGATGGGCAGGAAGGCGGCAGGCAGATAGGTGGCGGACACCAGCATCTGCTGCTCCGCCAGGCGGGCCGCTTCGGCCTTGATCTTGACATATTGAAGGGCAATGACACCCAGGGCCAGCAATACATTGATGACCGTGAGGCGAAACTGCAGCGGGCGTTTCCGGAACAGGAAGATGCAAACCAGCGATAGCCCCACGATAAGCATCATCAGGATGAAGTACAGGTAGCTGCTCTGTCCGGTGAAATACTGGTAGGTGTTGTTCACCAGCTTGGCGCGCCAGAGATTGAAAAACCAGGTACCCACGCCCCCGGCAGCGGCCAGCAAAAGATAGAGTGTCTGTATCCGTTGGATCATGGGCTGGAATTTACCGGTAAAAATACATAAAATTGGGCTTCCCCGGTCGGCGGCGGCGCCGGACCTGCCGGAAGCCGTTTCCCGGCTCCCGGCTCTCCGCTAAGGGGGTTTTGCTTACCTTTCCGTATCCAAACATGCGGTTTATGGCGAGAAAACTGAACCCGAAGGATGCCCTGGATTACCATGCCAAAGGTCGCCCGGGCAAGATCGAGATCGTGCCCACCAAGGATACCAAAAGCCAATGGGACCTTTCCCTGGCCTACTCCCCGGGCGTCGCAGAACCCTGCAAGGCCATCCATGACAATCCCGAAGATGTTTACAAGTACACCGCCAAAGGCAACCTGGTGGCCGTCATCAGCAACGGCACCGCGGTGCTGGGCCTGGGAGATATAGGCCCCGAAGCCGGCAAACCCGTCATGGAAGGCAAGGCCGTGCTGTTCAAGATCTTCGCCGACATCGACGTATTTGACATTGAGTTGAACGTGCGCGATGTTGACGCCTTTGTCGCCGCCGTGAAAGCCCTGGAGCCCACTTTCGGCGGCATCAACCTGGAAGACATCAAGAGCCCCGAATGCTTTGCTATTGAGGAGCGGCTGAAAAAGGAACTGCATATCCCCGTGATGCATGACGATCAGCATGGCACGGCCATCATATCGGCGGCCGCATTGCTGAATGCCCTGGAGCTCGTGGAGAAAGACATCGCGAAAGTACGCATCGTCGTGAGCGGCGCAGGCGCGGCCGCCATGGCCTGCGCCCGGCTCTATATCGCCCTGGGCGCTGTGCCGGAGCACATGCTCATGTTCGACAGCAAAGGGGCCATCACCACTCATCGCCAGGACCTGGACCCCCTGAAAAAGGCCTTTGCCCGCGACACCACCATCACTACCCTGGGCGAGGCTTTGCAGGGCGCGGACGTCTTCATCGGGCTCAGCACCGGCAATATCCTGACCCCGGAAATGCTCGGCGGCATGGCCCCCAAGCCCATCGTGCTGGCCATGGCCAATCCTGATCCGGAGATCGCCTATGATTTGGCCGTGCAGACCCGGCCCGACGTCATCATGGCCACCGGACGCTCCGACTACCCCAACCAGGCCAATAACGTGCTGGGGTTCCCCTATATCTTCCGGGGCGCCCTGGATGTGCGGGCCACCCAGATCAATGAAGAGATGAAACTGGCCGCCGTCAGGGCCCTGGCCACCCTGGCCAAATCACCCGTACCCGACCTGGTGAACATGGCCTACGGGGAAAAAAACATCGTCTTCGGTCCCCAGTACATCATTCCCAAGCCACTGGATCCCCGGCTGTTGAGCACCGTGGCGCCGGCGGTCGCCCGGGCAGCCATGGACAGTGGCGTGGCCCAAAAGGCGATCACCGACTGGGAGGCCTACCGCCAGGAGCTGGAAAGCCGGCAGGGTATGGATCATCTGGTACGTGCCATCGGCAGCAAGGCCCGCAAAGATCCCCGGCGCGTGGTCTTCGCCGAAGCGGACAATGTCAAAGTGCTGAAAGCTGCCCAGGTGGTCCGCGACCAGGGCATGGCCTTCCCCATCCTGCTGGGTGAGAAAAGAAAGATCCGACAATTGCTGGAAGAACATCGCCTGGAACTGGACGACATAGAGATCATCGATCCGCGGGCGGACAGCATTCGGGCAAAGCGGAATCGCTTCGGGCAGCTGTTTTTCGAAAAACGGCAGCGCAGGGGGGTCAATCTCTACGAAGCGCGCAAGATGATGCGGGACCGCAACTACTTCGGCTGCATGATGGTCGAAACGGGCGAGGCGGACGCCCTCATCTCCGGCCTCACGCGCAACTATCCCGATACGATACGGCCAGCCCTGCAGGTCATCGGCATGGAAAAAGATGTCAAACGGGTATCGGGTATGTACATTACCCTGACCAAACAGGGGCCGTTGTTCCTGGCCGATACCACAGTTAACCTCAACCCCACCGCCGAAGAGCTGGCCGACATCACCCTGCTTACCGCGCGCGAAGTGCAGCAGTTCAACATCACCCCCCGCATCGCCATGTTGTCTTATTCCAACTTCGGCTCCAGCCATACCCCGGAGGCCATGCTCGTCCGGGATGCGGTCCAGCTGGTGAAGCGGCGGGCGCCGGACCTTGTCGTCGACGGAGAGATACAGGCCTCGCTGGCCTTCGACACCGAAGTCCTGAAAGAGAACTATCCGTTCAGCGACCTGGTGGACGGGGGTGTGAACACGCTCATCTTTCCTAACCTGGCCGCGGGCAATATTGCCTACAACCTCCTGATGGAAGTCGCCGAGCTGGACACCATAGGGCCGGTGCTGATGGGGCTGAACAAGCCTGTGCACATCCTGCAGCTGGGCAGTACGGTGCGCCAGATCGTCAACATGGTCGCGGTTGCCGTCGTCGATGCCCAGTGGAAGTGTCCGCGCCGGTCCTGAGGTACCCGCTTTTTACAGGTGGTGCCGGGGACTGAAAAAAGCCAGTGCCGGAAAGCAGAGCGCAATCCAGCCCAGCCCCGTCAACGCCGCCAGCAGCCAAGTCACCAGCAGCAGGTATACCGGATACAAAAGGAAGAGGGATCCGAAGAGGACCGAATCGTAATAAACCGTGCCGGCAGTCAGCCGCCCCGACAGGGCTTTCAGGGGGTAATACAGCGGCGCATGAGCCAGCCATGACAGGGAACGCAGGGGCAGGAGCAAGTACCACTGTATCCGGTTCACCATGCCGGCGGGCGGCTCTCCGCTGATCAGGAAGCCCCTGGCCGTCCGGCGGGGCGCAGACAGCGCCGCGCTAACCTCGCTGATAATGTCGTCATCCGTTTTCTGTCCGGCCAAGGCCATCTTCAACTGCTCATCATAGAACCGGCGTTGATCAGGGGCCACCTCCCATACCTTTTCCCTTAGCCGTTCTTCCAGGGTGGCCGTCAGCCGGTTCACCTTGGCCGTAAAATCTTCGTCGCCCGCTGGGCGGGTTATGGGCGCTGCAGCCTCCACGAAGGCCGGAAAGCCCATGGCGCAGAACGCCGCATAGTTGACGGCTACCGGCACCACCTTGAGAGCCTCACCGACCCGGGGTTCCTCCCATGCCGTGAAGGCCAGCCTGGCGGCACCCTTGCGCAGGCGGCGCAGCCTCCATTCATTCTCGCAGTTGCCTTCGGCAAAGATCAACACATTCTCCCCCCGGCGGAAAATATCCAGGCATTCGCTGAAGGTCGTTGTATTCAGGGTCATTTTTTCCCTTCCATCGCTCTGGCGGTAGATGGGGAGACAATAGAAGCGACGCAAGATCCATGCCGCCCAGGGCTGGCGAAACACATCCCCGCGAACAAGAATAAATATGCGGCGCCGGCAACGAACGCCGATCAGCAAGGCATCCATAAAGGCATTGGGGTGGTTGGCCGCGATCAGGAGAGGCCCTTCCTGCAAATAGGCGGAGCCGCGGCAATAGGTTTTCCCGCAATATACGCGGAGGGCAAGACGCAGGGCCAGTTTAAGTATCCTGTAGAACAATCCTCGAGGAATTTGGGTCCGCTTGGGCATGCACATCAGGCATGGGGCAACATATCATGCCTGCAACAGCGGTCTTGACGCCACGCGCTCAGCGAGGCACACTCCGGTCATCGTCCTCATCTTCGTCCAAATCGTCGTCACTCCCGTCTTCTTCAATATCATCGTCTTCGTCCAAATCATCCTCCTCATCGGCGTCATC
>CBINPH010000245.1:0-5174 GCA_966252445.1 uncultured Chitinophagaceae bacterium
CATGTCAGAAGAGGTCACGCCGGCGCAACTGGAACCCGCCGTGGCCGCCCGCATCGGGGAGGCCGCCGAAAAACTGTACCGTGGCCTGAACTGCCGGGGGCTGGTCCGCATGGACTTCATCCTGGAGGAAGGCAGCGGCGACCTGTACTTTCTGGAGGCGAACACCATGCCCGGGCAGTCGGAGAACAGCATTGTCCCCAAGCAGGTCCGGGCCGCCGGGATGACCCTGCAGGATTTTTACGGCATACTAATTGAAGAGTGCCTGCGTTGATGGGTAGGAGAAATTCCTGCCGCCTTTTGTTTTCCTTGGGAAAATTGTGGAATTTCGGCTGGCAGAAACACGCCTGTGATCCGGACGCCTATCCGTAGGCTATGGAAAGACGAGGGATCGTTGACGGGAAAAATACTGGTACATTGTTTAAAAGGCTGACTCATAAATCCTTTGGCGCCAATCTCTTGGCTATCTTCATCCTGGTCGTTCTCCTGGGTTTTATTTTCTTCGCTTCCCTGGGCTTCATTACGCACCACGGTGAGACCATGAAGGTGCCTGGCGTCACCGGGCAACCCGGCGCCGCCGCCGACCGCGCCCTGCGCAGCCTCGGCTTCGACGTCATTGTGCAGGACTCGGCTTATATTGACACGCTGCCTCCCCTGACGGTGGTCCGCCAGACCCCGGAGGCCCAAAGTGTCGTGAAAGCCGGCCGGACCATTTACCTGACCCTCAACAAGGTCCTTCCCCCCATGACGGCCATGCCGGACCTGATCAACTATTCCTTCCGCAGCGCGGAGATGACCCTGGAAAGCCAGCGGCTCCAGGTGGGAGACACCATCTACCGGCCCGACATCGCCAAGAACGCCGTGCTGGGGCAGGAATTCGATGGAAAGCCCATCAAACCCGGCACCATGATCCCCGAAGGGAGCCGCATCACCCTGGTGCTCGGCGACGGCCTGGGCAACATGGCCAACCCCGTGCCACGGCTTGTGGGGCTGACGTTCCTCCAGGCCCAGGAGTTGCTCAGCGCCTCCAACCTGAATGTAGGCGTGGTGCTGACCGACGGCGCCCTCAGCGACACCGCCGGCGCTTTCGTCCAGCGGCAGAACCCTTCACAGAAGGACGGCAGCGGCGCTCCCAACTATATCCGGGCGGGAGAGAGCATTGACCTGTGGCTGTCCCAAAGCAACCCGGTGGACAGCGCCGCCACAGGCGACACGCCGGCGACCGCCCCGGATGCCTTTTGATCCGGCTGTTTTCCCGGGTGCCCCGAATCCCGTATTTTTGTCCCGGGCCCCTGGCCCTTAACCAACCAAAAAGAATGTTATGGATACCATCACCGCGCAGGAGCTGAAACAGCGTCTCGACAAAGGCGAGGCCGTTCACCTCGTTGATGTCCGGGAGCCCTTCGAACACGAAGACTTCAATATCGGGGGGACGCTGCTGCCGCTGGGCCGCGTACAGGCCATGGACATCGATGAACTGGAGCCGCTGATGGACGAAGAGATCATCCTCTACTGCCGCAGCGGCAACCGCAGCGGGCAGGCCGCCATGCTGCTCGAAAGCATGGGCTACAGCCAGGTAAAAAACCTGGAAGGAGGCATGCTGCGCTGGCAGGAACTTTACGGGGGACAATAAGCCTATTCCTCCTGGAAGAAACAGGCGCTGGCGCCCACCCAGGAGCGGTCGGCATTGTACCGCACCCCCACCATTTTGCCCTTGCTCAGGCGGCAAAGGCTGTGGGCCAACAGGGGGCGCGCCGCTCCTGAAGGCCAGAAATACATCATCCTGATCTCACATTTGGCCGGACCCTCCGGTGTCTCCACCACAGGCGCATACGCAATCTTTTGCTGCAGGATCCACTCGCGGGGATCGCGGACATGATCCAGGTCTTCCTGGGTGACATCGACCAGCACCCCCTGGCCGGCAAAAGAGAACAGCGGCTTCAGCACATAGTCGTCCAGGTTGGCGGGGATCACCGCCAGCTTGTCCAGGTAATAGGTAGCGGGCACATAGGGCGAGGACAGCAGGGGCAGGGTGAACTTGGATATCCGGTAAAACCAATGGGGATGCGCCGCCCAGGTGACATCCAGATGCCGGGTCAGGTCCACCGTTCTGCCCAGGGTCTTCTTCTGGCTCAGCAGGTCATCAAAGATCAGGCGGTTGTATATGCGTTTCACGGGGACCTGCCGCCCGTCCCGGCGGTAGTAGAGGCTGCGGCCGGAGCGCCGCAGCTCCGTAATGCATACGGGGCGTACGCCCAGCATGTCTTCCGTCAGATAAAAGTCTATCCGGGTCTTCTGCTGCTGTGGTTGCACGTCCAGCAGGATCACTTCGGCCGGATCCTGGTCGCCGACGACAGTATCCCTCAGCAGGCGGTTGAATCCGTCCTCATCAAATCCGCCGGGGTAAGCGCTGAAGCCCTCAGGCACCCGGAAGTGCTTGCGGTAGTTCGCCGCCAGCACGCCCTGGAAGGCGTTCATGCTGGGAAACCCCTGCAGCTCCACCAGCCGCGGCGCCAGCGTCCCGGAGGCGTCCCGGGTGACGGCAAAATCAAAGACCATGAATTCACAGTGGCCGGGCTCGCCCGGCACATGCAGGCGACGGGGTATGGCCCTGTCGGTCTGCTGCCGGAAACCGGGCTGCAGGATGACATCGATGATCCCTTCACAGGCCTCCCTCATCTGCCGTGCCAGGTCTCTGGGCACAAACAGGGGGGTCTCGGCCACGCGGAAGGCTATGGCCCCGGGATGGCCGGTCTGTATATCCCTGAGGAAACCGGCATAAGCATCTGCATGGAAATGGCGGTTATATTCGCTGCGGGCGCTGGGAACCATGGAGCTCGGGGTTGGTCAAACATGCACTGGGGCGGAAAGACCGGCAGGCCCTCCGCCACTCAAATATAGCAAAGCTTTGGCAACGCAGGGGCTGGACATGTGCCGCTCCCCGCGGCCGGGCGCCCCGTCACAGGGCATAGACCTGGGCTTTCCCAATGGCGGCGTCCAGGAAGGCGGGGATGACCTCCCGCTGGGTCAGCAGGATTTTTTCCGGGTCATGGAGCTGCTCCAGCATGCGCGCATAGCGCTCGGCCCCGTGGTCGCGGATGACCTGCTCTTTTTTGTCTTCCTGCTGCAGGTATACCCGCATGCCGGCCGCATCGGCCTCGGGATGGAACTGGGTACCGAAAAAATAAGGGGAAAAACGCACCGCCATGAGCGCCCTTTCCAGGGGGACATGAGGGCGTTCCTTTTCCAGGGCGAGCAGGGTGGCCCCTGTTTCCCGGAAGCGCGCTTCGTCGGGTTGGATCACCTGCCATTCCCTGCTGTCGACCGCATAAAAAGGATCGCAGAGGCGGCAGAACACGGGCTCGGCGAAGCCCAGGCCCCATTTGTGGACGGGAAAAACGCCGTAGGAAGGGGATTTGCGCCGGCAGACCATTCCCAGGCGGTAATGCCGGCAGAGCAGCTGGAAGGAATGGCAGATGAAGAAGGCGTATTTTTTTTGCAGGCGGGACGGGTCGGCGTTGATGGCCACCAGGGCCTCCAGCAGGGAGAAAAAATTTTTTTCCCAGGGGCTGCCTTCCGATGCCAGGGGGTCGCCGGGACCGCCGGTGCCGATGTACACGTCGAAGGAGGTGTCGGGGATCTCGCCCTTGCCCCGGAGATCAAAGGTCTGGACCTGCAAGGTCAGGCCTTCCCGCAGGGCATAGGCCTGCAACATCTCCCGCAGACAGCGCATCCCCTGGTTCTCGGCCCCGTCGTACAGGTCCAGGATGGCCACCCGCCATGCGTCGTCCCTCAGTTTCATCCGGCAAATATAGGAAAGTAGCTTCAGCCGCCCCTCCGGCCCCGGGGCCGTCCCTGGCCGATGATGTACCAGCAAAAGGGGTTGCGGTGCCGGCGCCAGCGCTGCCAGAGGCTGGACGGGTCATAGGCCACACGGGCGCCGAGCTCCTGCAGGAGGCTGCGGCTGTGGTGGAAATAATAGGCGGTCATCTCCGGGCAGCCCAGCGCCTCGAAGTAGGCGCGCGTTCGCTGCCGGGCGCCACCCAGCGCCTGGGGCGCATAAAAGGGGGTATCCAGGATATGCAGTTCGCCCCCGGCCCGCAAGAGGCTACGCTGCACAAAGCGGACAGTTTCCCGCAGATCAGGGAAATATTGCATGGAGGCGGCGAACACCACGGCATCGTAGCGGCGGTCGGCAAGTACGCCGGAGCGTATATCCCCGAGAACGAACTCCAGGTTGGAGCGGTACACGAAGACGCGGCGTGCCTGTGTCAGTTCCGTCGCGTTGATGTCTATGCCCGTCACGCGGCTGCCCGGCAGGCGCGCCAGTTGGTAAGACAACCAGCCGTTGCCGCAGCCGACCTCCAGCACGCGGAGGCCCTGGGGCTTCGACGCCAGGTAGCGGCACAGGCGCGCGCAGGACTGGGCCCGCATGGCCCATTCCCGGTAATGCGGATGGCCTGCCGGCACCAGGGGCAGGCGGCTGAGTTCCTCGTCAGAGCTCAGCCAGGCCTCGCGTTCCCGCAGGCGGGTATACCATGCGCCGAAGTCTCCTGCCTGGCGGCCCGGCTCCTGCTTGGGTCCCGTAAGATGTGCTGCCTCCATGATGCGACCTTTTAAATTTCAAAATCCTTCTACTTCCGGCTGCCGGTACCTCCACAGCCGCTGCAACAGTTTGATCTCATAGGGATACCGGTAGAACCGAACCCGGTAACGAAGTCCGGCTACCAGGCGGAGGAGCCGCTTTTTCAAGTGGTTGAGGCGTATGTCAGAGACGGTGGGGAAATAACCGTTGAGCACCGTCTCGAAATCGTGTATGCGGTCCACCAGCGCGGGGGTCAGCCAGGGGGTCAAGGGGTTGCGGTGCAGGTCAAAATTCTCCCAGCGGGGGCTGAGCCATTCTTCCAGCGTCTCCGGAAAATGGAAGCCCCGCTCCCGGGCTTCGGCGTACAGCGCCGAGCCTTCGGTAGGTACGGGGCTGTAGATGTACAGGACGATCTCGGTTCGCGGATTGATCTCCTTGATCTCCCTGATGAAACGGATGTCCTCCTCGATGCGTTGGGCGGCTTCCGCGGCGCTGGAGGCCGGGGTGCCGAGGACGAAGGAATACTCGGGGATGATGCCGAAACGGTCCAGCCGGGCCGCAAAACTCCGGTTCATGGCCCGGGACTGCCTGC
>CBINPH010000246.1:0-5113 GCA_966252445.1 uncultured Chitinophagaceae bacterium
GCTGGTTTCCATGCACAGGGCCACTGCACACAGGGAAATGAAATGGCGCCATAGATCAGGGTCTGAAAGGCGGATCGCATAGGGTCAAAATACGAAGAAAATACCTTGTTTGCCCCGTGCCCTCGGCGCGTCCAGGTTTCACAGGGGGATATTGCCGTGCTTTTTCCGGGGCATGGTGACCACTTTGTTGGCCAACATGGCAAAGCCGCGGATCAGCCGGAGCCGCGCTTCTTCAGGCAGGATCACTTCGTCGATAAACCCCCTGGCCGCGGCCCGGTAAGGGTTGGCGAATTTCTCCGTATACTCCTCGGTCTTTTCCTGGAGCTTCGCCTCCGGGTCGACCGCGGCGCGGATCTCTTTTTTGAAAATGATCTCTGCGGCGCCCTTGGGTCCCATCACGGCAATTTCCGCGGTGGGAAAGGCGAAGTTGAGATCTGCGCCGATGTGCTTGGAATTCATGACGTCGTAGGCACCGCCGTAGGCCTTGCGCGTAATCAGGGTGATCTTGGGTACGGTGGCCTCGCTCAGGGCAAAAAGCAGCTTGGCCCCGTTGATGATGATGCCGTTCCATTCCTGATCCACACCGGGAAGGAAGCCCGGCACATCGACCAACACCAGCAGGGGTATATTGAAGGCGTCGCAGAAACGTACGAACCGGGCCCCCTTGCGGGAGGCATTGATATCCAGGACACCCGCAATGACGGCCGGCTGATTGGCCACAATACCGATGCTTCGACCCGCCAACCGGGCAAAGCCTACGAGCAGGTTTTCCGCATAATCACGGTGCACTTCCAGGAACCGCCCCTCATCCACCAGGTCGCCAATTACTTCTTTCATATCATACGGCTGCTGGGTATTCTCGGGGATGCGGTCGCGCAGGGCCGGGCGGAGCTCCTCCCCTGCGACATAGGGCAGCGCAGGTGGGTCCTCCTCGCAGTTGGAGGGCAGATAGCTGAGGAGCTGCCGGATGGTTTCCACGCAAGCCGGTTCATGCGGGCAGGCGAAGTGGGTGACGCCGCTGCGGGCCGCATGGGTGTGGGCACCGCCGAGCTCTTCCGCCGTGACCTGCTCATGGGTCACGGTCTTGACCACATGCGGCCCGGTGACGAACATGTAGGAGGTGTTCTCCACCATCAGGACGAAATCTGTGATGGCGGGAGAATAGACGGCACCACCGGCACAGGGCCCCATGATGGCGGAAATCTGGGGGATGACGCCGGAAGCCCTGACATTGCGGTAAAAAATATCGGCATAGCCGCCGAGGCTGGATACGCCTTCCTGTATACGGGCGCCGCCGCTGTCGTTCATGCCGATCAGCGGCGCCCCGTTTTGCATGGCGAGGTCCATGATCTTGCATATTTTCTCCGCATGCGTCTCGGAAAGGCTGCCCCCGAAAACCGTGAAGTCCTGAGAAAAAACATACACGAGGCGCCCGTCGATATAGCCAAATCCCGTAATCACCCCGTCACCGGGGTATTGTTCATTTTCCATGCCGAAGTCCCGGGATCGGTGCTCCACCAGCATGCCCAGCTCCTGAAAACTGCCCGGATCCAGCAGCAGGTCCAGGCGTTCCCGGGCCGTCAGCTTGCCTTTTTTGTGCTGGGAAGCAATGCGGTTCGCGCCGCCCCCCTGCAGGGCCGCGGAGATCTTTTCTTCAAGCAGGTGGCGTTTCCTTTGATGCTCACTCATGGGCGGGCGATGTTCACGGCATCAAACCTACAAGAATTCGGTGAATGCGCAAAAGAAGACCCGGCACCCGGCTGGAGATCAGTTGGTGGTCAGGGCAATCTTCGATGTCTGAATGGTGTCGCTGATGTGCCCCGCGTCATCCTTGATGTACATAGAGAAAGTGACGGTATCCGTTCCGGTGGACGGCGGGTAAAAGATGTCGTTGTTGTGCAACTGCAGAATCAGGTTCCCCTTCATGTTCTTCTGGTCGGGAAGATTCGGAAGGACATACAGGGAATCGAATCCGACGGGATTGTTGCTTTGCTGAAAAAATACCGGCCCGGACAGATCGCCTTCCGCGTCCCGGAATTCGCAGACAATGGTGATCACATTGGCCGTATCCCCGTTCACCAGATGGTCGGGGCTGATGCTGGTAAAACCCAAATAGGGCGTGGAGGGAAAATTACCATTCTTGCCGCAGGACAGGGCTGCCAAAACACCGATCACGGCCAAGGCACCGAAACGTTTCATCATGAAAGGTTTTTTAAAATAGTACAGCAATGGACATCCCGGCCCCTTTCCTACCTTTGCCATATGCCCTGGATAGCGGTCATACCGGCGCCCAGGCAAATGTAGGTATTATTAACGGATTGTCATGTTTTCAGCATCCCGGTTCCGGCAACGTCTTTTCAGTAATAATAACGAAAATTTCGAGGTTTTAGCATTAACCCTTTTCAAACACCAGTACCGGACCAACACGATATATCAACAGTATGTGGATACCCTGGGGGTCCGGGCCTCCGAGATTCATCATGCCCGCGACATTCCCTTCCTGCCCATCCAGTTTTTCAGGACCCACCAGGTTTGCTCGGGCACCTTCCGGCCCGAGCTCGTGTTCGAAAGCAGCGGCACCACCTTGTCGGTACCCAGCAGGCATTATGTCCGGGACGCCAGCCTCTATGAGGAAAGCTTTCTCCAGGGTTTCCGCCTTTTCTACGGGCAGCCCGATGATTGGGTGATCCTCGGCCTGCTTCCCTCCTACCTGGAGCGCCAGCATTCTTCCCTGGTGCATATGGTCGATAGACTGATCCGGGAAAGCGGGCAAGTCGAAAGCGGGTTTTATCTGCACGACCGGGAAGCCCTCTACCGGCGCCTGATGGCGCTCGAAGAAAACGGAAGGCGAACCCTGCTCATAGGGGTCACCTTCGCCCTCCTGGACTTTGCTGACCAATACCGCATGGATCTGCGGCATACGGTGGTCATGGAAACAGGCGGAATGAAAGGCCGGCGGGAAGAATGGACGAAGCAGCAGGTGCGCGACCGCTTGAGGGAGCGTTTGGGCGTCACGGAACTTCATGCAGAATATGGGATGACAGAGCTGCTCAGCCAGGCATATGCCGGATCCCAAGGCCGGTACCGTTGCCCTCCTTGGATGCGGGTTGATCTCCGCGAGGAAAACGATCCCCTCGCTATGCTCCCTGTGCCCGTAGGGGGCGCAACAAGCCGCGGCCTGATCAACGTCACTGACTTGGCGAATATGCACTCTTGTGCCTTTATCGCCACCGAGGATATCGGGCAATGTTACGAGGACGGCAGCTTCGAGGTCTTGGGGCGCCTGGACCACAGCGCCTTAAGGGGCTGCAGCCTCATGGTCTGAGCAGTTCATCATCTGTGGCGCTCTTCCGCCAGCTGCGCCAGGGCCAACACCGTCCGGAGATTGCGCGTGGTGGCCGGGACACCCAGCCGGCGCTCGAAAAACATATTGCTGAACTTGGTCTTGCCGTATCCGCCGGGGCAATAAAGAAAAATCTCTCTCCCGGCTATGACACAGGCGTCCGGTGGAAAGCGAACCGTTTTTACGCCGGCGACCGCGGAGGCCGCGGGCGCCTTTCCCAGAAAAGTGATGTGCAAGTAACGCGGGTCTACATCAGGTTGTCCCATAAAAGTATGCCGCGTCGCCAAGGTGCTCCATTCTTCCTCTGTCCGGATCAGTACGGGGACATCCAGGCCGAAATGCTGCCTGATGGCCTCCCGTACGTCCTTTTCCAGCGACAAAACCCCTTTTTTCCGGTGGTCGAACACCAGGTTTCCGCTCTGTATATAGGTTACTACGTGGATATAGCCCCGGGCTTCCAATACGCCCCGCAGCTCCGCCATAGGCAGTATGTTCTGCCCCACATTAACTCCCCTGAGCAAGGCCACATAAGTTGTCATGGCGATATGCGGGTTACACACCCATGCAGAAGGTCCCGGGCTACCACGCCGGGTTTAGACCTCTTCGGAGTCATAAATCAACACCTTCTCCCAAAGGGGTGAACAGGTATCCCTGAACTCGTCATGAATGGGATCTTCCTGATATGCGTCATGGTCAGCGCGGTTTCGGAAACGACACAACAGGCAATAGTCGTAGCTCCTGTCGATGACCGGCCGGTCTGTATCGGCCGGGGTGCCCAGGTGAAAAAGTTCCACCGTGCTGATGTTACCCAGGGAACGTACACCTTGTTCAAACTGCATCCTTTCGTCCTGGTTGAGGTCCTTGCGCAGCCAAAAATTCACGACGTGAACAAATCTCTTTTCCATAGCCGTGAAATTAATCGATTTTTCCAATCGGGAAAAACATCAGCTGGCTTTCCCGGGAAAGCTCATTAGGCGGATTTTGCCGACGAGGGCAAGTCATGGGTCGGCACAATGAGCACCGGAATGGGGGAATGACGTTTTACGTAAGCTGAAATGCTACCGGTGAGCAGCTGCAAAATGCCTTGCCGGCCGTGGGTACCCATAACAATCAAATCCGCGGACCAGCGGTCCGCATGGTCAAGGATCTCCGTGGTAGGCCTCCCTTCAGGCATGAACAATTCCACGGGCATTCCCTGGGCGAACCTGTTTTTTAGCAGATGCAGGGTATCGTCAGCCTCCTTTTTAAGTACATCCAGGGGCTCCAACAGTGTGATGCCGGTATCCAAATTGCTGACCATGACGCGCTGATCAATCACAAAGATCATCGCCACCTGCGCATCCAAAGCTCTGGCCAGGGCAAATCCTGTTTCGGCGGGTTTAGCAGCATAAACTTCGTCGTTGACGGCAATAAGAATCTTCCTGAACAACATAAAACTGAGTTTGCGGCTTTCAAATAGATATAGAAAAATACCATATTTATTTCTTTTTGAAAAATTCTCTTTGAGAATTTATGCCGAGCCATTACCTTTGCACTCCCTGAACAGGATGCCCAGGTGGCGAAATTGGTAGACGCACTGTGTTCAGGTCGCAGCGCCGGCAACGGTGTGCTGGTTCGAATCCAGTCCTGGGCACCTAAAAAATTAGTCAAACGGTTGTAAGCCATTGATTTACAACCGTTTTTTTATTTCTGTCGGGTTAATTTGGGGTCTTTTTGGATCAAGAACAAAAGCTGGGGGAACGGAGACAAAATGCCCTAGTTTTGTGGGCA
>CBINPH010000247.1:0-5109 GCA_966252445.1 uncultured Chitinophagaceae bacterium
CAGACCGGGTGGAGCTGCGCTGGCATACGGATGGCGGCTTCGATAATTATATTGTCAAGCGAAAGGTCTATGGCTCCGCGGACGATTATATCCAGGTGGCCTCCGTGGCCATGACCACATCCCGGGAGGTGGAGGCGGACGACGCCAAGGCGGCCCCGGGCGTCTATTATTCCTACCTGGTCATGGGCGCAGTCCACTGCGGTGATGCGGTACGGTATTCCGACACCCTGCGGGGAATAGGCTTCCGCAGTCCTACAGGCAACCTCTCCGGACAGATCAAATACGGGAACGGTCAGGCGGTGGAGCAGGCCGTCGTCCGGCTGGAGACAGCCGACACCACTGTTCACGCCCAGAGCATACGGCTGACCGGTGCAGCGGAGAGCTACCTGAGACTGGATTCTCTGCATACGCCGTTCCAGGACCAGGCTTTCACGCTCGCCGCATGGATCAAACCCGATGACGCGCATCCGGAAGACCAGGTCCTGTTCAGCCGCCCGGGGCAATATGAGCTGGGCTTCGACAGCGATGGAAGGCTTTATTTCGATTACCATGGCCAGCGGGTACAAGGCGTATATGAGAACAAGGACCTCACCTTTGTGCACCTGACGGCCATCCACCATGCAGACACGCTGATGCTCATGTTGAACGATTCGGTGATCGCCTCAGCATCTTACGGTTTTGTGGCCTCCGGGGCGCCCAATGGCGTGGTGTATATCGGTCGAAATGCCGGGGGCAACCACTTTAAGGGGTACATCGATGAGGTGTGCGGCTGGAACCGGGCGCTGACTGCCGGAGAAGTGGCCCGCAATTACACCCGCCTGCTGTCCGGCGATGAGCCGGGACTGGTGGCTTACTGGCGGTTCGACGAGACCATCGCCGATGCCTTTTATGACCTCTCCCACGAAGGGGACCAGTATCACCAAAATGACGGCGTGATGGACCCTTCCTATGCCATGCGCACGGACATGGTGCCTACAGCGGGTCAGCTTTCGCTGAAAGCCTATACGGACAGTTCCGGTAACTATGCCATCACCGGCATTCCTTACGTGGGATCCAATGGCACAACCTACAATATCGTGCCGGTGCTGGGCACCCATCAGTTCGACCCCATCCATATTCAGCGGCTCTTCTCGGCCAACTCACCGTCGTACACGGTAGATTTTACGGATGTATCCTCTTTCCCTGTATCCGGCTTCGTCTATTACCGCCACAGCCGGGTCCCTGTACCCGGGGTGCAGTTCCTGATCGACGGCAAATATGCCCAGCAGGCCAATGGCGCCCTGATCCAGACCGGCACGGACGGCAAATTCGAAGTTTCCGTTCCGGTAGGTACACATGAGGTGAAGGCGGTTAAGAACAGCCATGTATTCGTGAATGCGGGCCGCATCACCGACAGCCGTGGCCATGACCTGAACTATCAGACACCTGTGTCCGAGCGCATCCTGTACGACAGCACCACGGTACGCTTTATCGGACGCGTCGCCGGCGGGGCCGTCCAGGAAGCGTTTCCCCTCGGGCATTCGCTATCCAAAAACAACCTCGGAAAATCCCTGGAGATCACCCTGAACCTACCTTCCGACCGGGATCAGTGGCTGGTGGCTGACGAGATGGGCGAGGAAGGAGGAGACAGCACGGTGGTGGTCAATCATTTGGTCCCATCCGGGAAGGCCGGCGACAGCGCCAAGCCTCATCATACCCGGGTCGACTGGCGCTCGGCGCCGGGGGTCAACCAGATCGTGATACACCCGGACTCCCTGACCGGTGAATTCGAGGCCGACCTGTTTCCCGTGGAGTTCATCGTTAGCCAGGTCACGGCCACGGGCTGGAAAAACATTCTCGAAGGGGACGATGCGATGAGCCTGGACCTGACCAACAAGTTCTTCAAGGATAGTTCGGTATACAGTTATCAGGATTCTACGCAGCTGCCCAACGGCGACTGGAGCCATCAGCATTATACCGATACGGTATACTTTAATTATGCCTATAAGTTCATCAAGCGGGTCATCCCCACAGTCAGCATTGAACAGGTTACACAGGCGGGCAAGACCATGCATTATTTTGGCGACTCCATATACCAGTCCGAGACGCTGAGCGGAAGCAAGGCGGAGGTGCCCTTGTGGGATCCCTCCAAAACCGGCACGGATCGTTATTTGCTGGGCGGTCACCCGGTATTCTCCCAGGCGATAGCTTATCACTTTAAGATATCCTCCTTTGAAAAATACCCGTTCTACATCAGTGAGGCCGGGGGCGTCGGCGTGCCGGCTGAAGAGGACGGCAAAGCGGTGGTAGACCTGGTACCTACGCAGGATGGGCACGTCTCCTTCTATAATGACCTCAAAACCGGTACGCAGTCGGGGCAGCAGGCACTGGATACCCTGAGCCTGGACTCCACCGGCGTGGCGTATTACGACTTTATCGCAGGGGATCCTGCCACAGCCCCCGGCGACGGGGGGCTGAAATCCTTCTCCGCCACCGTGCGCTTTGGCGGCGCAACAGACGTGAACTGGCAGTGGTACGGCGCCGATGACATGAAAGCCTTCGTGATGGGCAGCAACCTGGCAGGGACCGATTTCGTGACCGCAGGGCCCAACCGCCTGCTCATGGTCTTGCGCGACCCACCGGGCAACAGAAGCTACAGCTTTGCCGAACAGGGCAGCACCGTCACCAGCAGCACCACCTATACGGGGACGATCGATAATTCCACGGATGCTGAAATAAAAAACGAATTGGGCTCTACAGAGGTCACCTTCTTCGGTGGGCTCGTCGGCGTCGGCTACATCAGCGAGATCGAAGCGAAAAACGAGCTCGGCCTCGGCATCAAGATGGAGGAACACTATACCCATAATGATACGAAAGTATCGTCCACCCAACTGACGACGCGCTTCCAGACCAGCGACGCGTCGACCTTCGTCGGGGCACCGGCCGACCTGTTTGTGGGCTATTCCACCAACATCACCTACGGGCAAAGCAGGAAACTGACGATCCTGAAAAGAGAAGACATCCGGGCGAACGACTCCGTCGTGCTCGACCCGGGGGGTGATTATGTGGTCGTGGCTACCGAGGGGCTGAGCCTGGGAGAAAAATTCGGGACCCTGTTCGCATATCCCCAACAGCATATTGAAACGGTGCTGATACCCAACCTGATCAAAGTGAGGAACAGCCTGCTGTTGCCCCCGTCTACCCCATCCACGGAGGCACAGGCTGCAGCCAACGAAAAGAACCAGGAGATCTACGTGTCAAAATTGGCCCTCGACGACCCCGATTTTGGCAAATCAAACAATGACCCGGTGTTCCATTCCGGGAACTCCAAGGGGACATTCGACGACGGCGGAAGTTACAAGATCTATTTCCCACAGGGGCCTGACGCATCGGACTACCGGACGGACACGATCATGACGATCAACCAGTATATTGCCCAGTGGGAACGGGCGCTGGCGGACAATGAAAAGGCCAAGCTTGAATCCAAATTGCTGCAGAACTATTCTTTCCATGCCGGCAATCCGGTCAATTATTCGGAGCAGACCACCTTTACACGGACCAGGACCGATGAGTTCAACTTTATCCTGTCCAATAAGGTGTTCATCAAAACGGGCCTGGAGCTGAACGGTCTCGGCTTTAAGGTGAACTCTACCGAAGAAATCGGCACCCAGCAGGGTGGCAATACGGAAAGCGGATCGGAAGATGCATCCACGCTGGGCTTTGAACTGGCGGCCGACGGTGTCGGCGAGTACATCAGCGTCGATGTGAACAAGACCGACGACGGCGGCCTGGCCTTTCGCACCAAAGGGGGTGAGACCGAATGTCCTTATGAAGGTGTGGATACTACCAAATATTATCAACCCGGTACGGTCATCGGCCTTCCCACCGCACAAATGGACAAGCCGGAGATCACGGTAGACCAGGCCGTGGTTAACAATGTGCCGGCCACCCAGAGCGCGGCCTATACCATCCATCTTATTAATGCCTCAGAGGCCGCCTGGTCCACGGATTTTGTGTTAAGCTACGGCAGCACCGACAGCGTCCAGGGCGCCAACATATCGGTGGACGGCGTCTCCATCGCGGCGGGCAGAAGCTACCCCGTCATTTATGGAGAACCGGTTACCAAGGTGCTCACGATTACCAAGGGACCGAATGCCATGGACTACAACAACATCCCGATCATCCTGCATTCGGTCTGCCAGTATGACCCCACCGGCTATCAGGCCATCATCGCCGACACCGTGCTTTTGTCGGCCCATTTCGTGCCGTCGTGCTCAAATGTAGCGGTGAAGTCGCCGGCGGACAACTGGGTCCTGAATAACTTATCTCCGGTCAATTCGTCCGGCGCACCTATTCTCCCGGTTGTGCTGGATCAGTTTGATGAAAGCAACAGTCTCTTTGATCATATTGCCCTGCAATACAAGCCTGCCGCCGCCAGCCAGTGGATCACCGTCATGAATTTTTACGGCGACTCCGCCAAATACAATGACGCCCAGGGCGACAAAGCCTTTATCACCAACGCCCAGGAGATCCATTACGATTTCCCGATGGACGAAGCGTCGTTCAACGATCAAAAGTATGATATCCGTGCGCTGGCTGTCTGCGCGCTGAGCCCTGGCAACCTGATCACCACGCCCTCAGCCATCGTGAGCGGCACCAAGGACACCTATACCCCTCGGCTGTTCGGGAGCCCCGAGCCAGCCACCGGCGTCCTGGGACCTACCGACCAGGTCCGGCTGAACTTCAACGAAACGATCGCAGGCGGCTTGCTGACCCACAACGACTTCCAGGTCACCGGCATCCTCAATGGTGCTTTAACCGATCATTCCGTATCTGTTTCCCTGGACGGGAAAAGCGACTATCTGGAAACAGAGTTTAAGAAAAACCTGGCCGGCAGGGACCTGACGGCAGAGCTATGGATACTGCCGGCCACCGCGGAAAATGCCGTATTGATCAGCCACGGGAATGCCCACGAGGCCCTGGAGCTGGGTATAACCGCCGACAACCATGTGGAGGTGCGTATCGGACCCACAAGCATCACCAGCGATAAGCCCGTGGCTGCCAAAGCCGGCGACTGGGCTCATGTGGCGCTGGTTTACGACGCCACGGACAGCACCGAATCGGCCTTCT
>CBINPH010000248.1:0-5107 GCA_966252445.1 uncultured Chitinophagaceae bacterium
CCTGGCCTATGTGAGCGATCCCCAGCAGCGCATGGACCTCTAACTGCCCGAGGGCCGGGACAGCGGGCGCACGCCGCTGATGGTCATGATCCACGGCGGCGCCTGGATAAGCGGGGACCAGGGCGATTTCCGGGGGCTGGCCGACTCATTGCGGCGCCTGCTGCCGGGGCTGGCCATCGCCAACCTCAACTACCGGCTGGCCGCCGTCGGCCGCAACCTCTTCCCCACGCAGGAAACAGATATCCGTGCGGCCATGGATTTCCTGGGGCGGCAGGCGGCCGCCTACCACATCTCCCGGCGCTGCATTTTCCTGGGCGCCAGCGCAGGGGGGCAGCTGGCCCTGCTGCAAGCCTACAAATACCCCGCGCCCCATGCCCTGGCGGTGATCTCCCTGTTCGGCCCCACCGACATGGCCGCGCTCTATGACAAAAGCGCTGTTCCCGAGGTACAACAATGGCTGCCCCTGCTCATGCAGGGCACACCGGAGCAGAACCCTGCCCTGTATGCCTCCAGCAGCCCCCTCCATTACGTCTCTTCCGCCTCCTGCCCCACCCTGATCTTTCACGGCGGGGCAGACCCCCTGGTGCCGCCCGCCCAGTCCCTGCGCCTCCGCGATACCCTGCAGACCCTGGGCGTGCCGGTCCGCCTGCAGGTCTATCCCGGCGCAGGCCATGGCTGGTCGGGAGACACCCTGGCCGACACCTTTGACCAGGTCCTGGCCTTCCTGGAGCCCTACAGCCACTGACCCCCGGGGTAGGGCTATTTTTTTATTTTTTTGGTTTGCATTACAAACTATATTATATTTGCAAACTAATTTGACCATTCAACGACTATGCTCCATGACCCTGCAAGACACTCCTCCCGGACCTGAAGAAAGCCTGGCCCTGATCCGGACTTACCTGGCCAGCACCCGGCACCACCTCGGCCGGTCCGGCTTCGACTTCATTTTCTGGGGGCTGACCGTAGCCCTGGCGGCCCTGCTGCACTACGGCCTGGCCCGCTTCAGCGCTTTTTCCCAACCCTGGCTGCCCTGGCCGGTGCTGATCTTTGGAGGCGCCATCTTCACCTTTGCCCGGCATGCCCGCAAAAGCCGCAAAGAAGGCGTGGTGAGCACCTACGGGCATTTCCTGCGCTGGCTCTTCAGCTTCGGCTTCGCGGGCTATGTGCTGCTCTCCTTCCTCTGCCTGGTGCAGGACATCTCGCCCATGCCCTTCATGATGGCCCTGACAGGCCTGCTGGAGGGCGTGGCGGGTACGGTGCTCCGCTTCAGGCCCCTGGTCTGGGGAGCGGTCCTGTTCTTCGCTACGGCGGTGGCCGGGGTATTCCTGTCCCAGCTGGACCAGCTGCTGCTGACGGCGGTGGCCATCCTGGCCGGCTACCTCTGGCCCGGCGTATTGCTCACCCGGAAAACCAGGGACTGATGCTGGAGGCCCTGGATCCCCTGCTGCACTCACAGCTCCGGCTGGCGGTGATGTCCATACTGATGGGCGTGGAAGAGGCGCGCTTCGGGTTTCTGAAGGAAAAGACGGGGACCACCGCCGGCAACCTGAGCTTCCAGCTCTCCAAGCTGGCCGAGGCCGGCTATATCCAGATCCACAAGGGCTT
This sequence comes from uncultured Chitinophagaceae bacterium, assembly GCA_966252445.1. Classification (GTDB taxonomy): domain Bacteria; phylum Bacteroidota; class Bacteroidia; order Chitinophagales; family Chitinophagaceae; genus CBINPH01. The sequence goes on from CBINPH010000248.1 coordinate 1,606, forward strand.
CAGGGACAAATACCCCCTGACCACGGTACGGGTCACCCCCAAAGGCCAAAAGGCCTTCGAACAATATGTAGAAACCATGAAACGCTATCTCCAGCTGTGAAAACAACGGCGTCCTACCACCAACCTCTCCGGCCGTACAGCCTCTGCCACCTCCGGTCCCCCGCCCGGCGGACGCCTTCCGCTCCGCCGGAGGCGGGCCCTTTACCGACCCAAAGCGCTTCTTCGCCGACGGGCGCTTGCAGGAGCACCTGTCGCTGCCGTATCCTTGCGGTAAACATCCCCATGACACGCTTTCTGCTGGCCATTCTGCTGCTGGGTCCCGTCCAGGCTTTTGCCCGGCAGGAGATCCGCGGGCGGGTAACGGACAACCACGAACGCCCCCTGCCTGGCGCGAACGTGACCCTGGCGGGCAGCTTCGACGGTGCCACGTCCGACAGCCTGGGACAGTTCCGCTTCAGCACCAGCGAGACCGGGAAGCAGCGCCTGGTGGTGAGCCTGCTGGGCTACAGGAGCGACACCCTCGCGCTGGACCTCAGCGGCGGGCAGCAGCACCTGGACATCCGGCTGCAGAAGGAGATCAACAAGCTGAATGCCGTAACCATATCGGCCGGCAGCTTTTCCATCTCCGACCAGGCCCACAACACGGTGCTGACCCCCATGGACATCGTGACCATCGCCGGTGCCGGCGCGGATCCCATGAATGCCCTCCGCACCCTGCCCGGGGCCCAGCAGGTGCCCAACCAGACCGGGCTCTTCATCCAGGGAGGCACCGGCGAGGAGACCAAGGCCTTCATCGACGGCATGATGGTGCTGCACCCTTTTTACAGCAACAGTCCCGATATCGGGGCCCGGGCGCGCTTCAACCCCTTCCTGTTCAAGGGCACGGTCTTCAGCAGCGGCGGCTATTCCGCCCAGTACGGGGGCGCCATGTCGGCGGCGGTGATCCTGGACTCCCGCGACCTGCCGGAGCGATCTTCCGGCACCGTGGGCATTTCGAGCGTGGGGCTGAGCGGGGCGCTGGACCACCTGTCTGCCAACGGCAAGTCTTCCTACGGCGCCAGCCTGAGCTATGCCAACCTCTGGCCCTACTTCCAGCTGATCAACCAGCACCAGGACTATACGGTGTCGCCCTATGACCTGAATGGCGACATGAACTTCCGGATCAAAACCTCCCCGACCGGCATGCTGAAGTTTTACGGCTACGGCGACGCCAACAAGCTGCAGTTCAGCACGCCGGCGGTGGGCGACCCGCATACCCGGGAGCTGTTCCACCTCAAAAACAGGAACGCCTATACGAATGTGACCTACCGGGAGTCCTTCGGGGCCCGGAAGGACTGGCTGCTGTACCTGGGCGGCTCCTACAACACCAACACCGACCGGATCAGGACAGGCACCGCAGCGGATGCGTCCCTCCCGGACCTCGACACCATCAAGGTGCTGACGCAGATGAGCGAGGGCAAGGTGATGCTGACCCATCCCATCGGGCCCTTGTCCGAACTGCGGGGAGGGATGTCCTACGCCTACGCGACGGATCACACGGTGTTCAACGGAGACGCCCTGGGGCTGCAGGATAAGTACGCGGGCGCCTTCCTGGAAGCGGACCTGTACCTGACCCCGAAGTTCGTGGCCCGCCTCCGCTCCCGCGGGGAGCACAGCAGCCTGCTGGACCGCGAGAACCTGGCCCCGCGGGCATCGCTCTCCTACCGCCTGGGCGAGGCCACGCAGGTGTCCGCGGCCTTCGGCCATTTCTACGAAAAACCCGAGAACCGGTATCTCCTGGGCAAGCAGGACCTGGACTTCCAGCGGGCCAGGCATTATATCCTCAGCGTCCAGCACCTGCGCCCGGACTATACCTGGCGGGTGGAACTCTTCGACAAGGCCTATACCGGTCTGCTGAAAACAGTACCCGATACCGCCAACCTGGGCGAGGGCTATGCCCGCGGCGTACAGGTCTTCTGGCGCGACCGCAAGACCATTCCCAACGGGGATTACTGGATCTCCTACAGCTATCTGGACACCAAGCGCGATTACCTGGACTACCCGCGGCAGGTGCGGCCGCCCTTTGCCTCGGCCCACACCCTGAACGTGGTGTACAAGCAGCTCATCCCCGCCATCGCCACCAACCTCAGCGCCACCTACACCTTCGCCAGCGGCAAGCCTTATGAAAACCCCAACCGGAGCCGGGAAGAGTTCCTCAGCGACCGCACCCCGCCACTCCATACCCTCGCGCTGAGCGCCGCCTACCTGCTGCAGGGCAAAAAGACTTTCACGGTGCTGGTCTGCTCGGTGAGCAATGTACTCGGATCCGACCAGGTGTATGGCTACCGCTATTCCGCGGACGGCAGCAGCCGGGCGGCCATTACCGCACCGGCACGGCGCTTTTTCTTCCTGGGCGCCTTCATCAGCTTCGGCATAGACCGCGGCCAGGAAGTCATTGACAACATGTAATTATTCAACCACTTAATCTGCCAACATGAAAAAAACACTTTTGCTTTGCTTCTTCGCGGGGATGGCGATGGCCGCCGTCGCCCAGGACAACACCCGCTACGAAAAGGCCATGAAAGAAAACGTGTCCAAGCTGGACACCCTCCTCAGCAACCCGGCGCTCGAGGAGCTGGCCAACAACTTCGAAAGGATCGCCGCGGTAAAGACCGACCAGTGGCTGCCCCTGTACTATGCCAGCCTCTGCCAGATCCGCCTGGCCTTCCAGCAGCAGGACAAAACCAAGATCGACCCCATCGTGGACGAGGCGGAAAAAAATGCGGACCGGGCCGACGCCCTGCAGCCCGACAAGTCCGAGATGCTCTGCCTGCGCTCCCTGATCGCCGCAGCCCGCATCATGGTGGATCCCCAGACCCGGGGCGCCCAGTACGGCCCCCAGGCGACCACCCTGCTGGCGCAGGCCAAGGCGGCCGCGCCGGGCAACCCGCGCATCTACCTGCTCCTGGGCGAGAATGCCTTTTATACCCCGGCCCAATGGGGCGGCGGCAAGGACAAAGCCAAGCCCCTGCTGGCGGAAGCCCTGGACAAATACGGGAGCTTCACCCCCGCCAGCGACATCGCGCCCAACTGGGGCAAACCCATGGCTGCATACCTGTTGTCGCAGTGTGACCAGTAAGCCACATTGGGGAATTTTCCCTATCTTCAGGCATTGTTCATCAAAAAATGCGTTATGGCCGTACTGAAAGTGATCGAACTGCTGTCCAATTCCCCGAAGAGCTGGGAAGACGCCGCACAGAATGCCGTTAAACACGCCTCCAAGACCCTGCGGAAGATCCGCAGCGTCAACGTCGACAACATGAGCGTGGTCGTGGGAGACAACGGAGAGGTAAGCGAATACCGCCTGAACGTCAAAGTAACTTTCGAAGTAGACGGCTAGGCCGGCAACGGCCTGGCCCCTATTCGGAGGCGAGCTCCGACTTCCGGAGGGGATTCCTGCCGGACTCCTCGTGCTGGCGCCGCTGGCGGATCACATCTATACAGGTAAACACCGCCGCCCGGA
>CBINPH010000249.1:0-5089 GCA_966252445.1 uncultured Chitinophagaceae bacterium
ATCAGCGTGGCCGCATAGGCCCTGGCCTTCACCTCCGGTATGGGGGAGCTGAGCTGGAAGAAGATCGCCAGGGGCAGCGTGGCCGTGGGGTCATCCAGGGCCTGCGGGATACGGTCCGTATATCCCGCGGTAAACAGCACCGAGGCGGCGTCGCCTATGCCGCGGCCGAAGGCCAGCAGCAGTGCCGTGATAAAGCCGGGGAGGGCCTGGCGCAGGAAGACCACATAGGCCGTTTCGGTGGGGGTGGCGCCCAGGGCATGGGAAGCCTCCAGCAGCCCCTGCGGGACGTTGCGCAGCACCTCGTCCAGGGCCCGCACGATGATGGGCACGATGAGCAGGGCCACGGTGACGATGCCCGCGCCCAGGGAAGCCCGGGTATGGAAATAGCTCATCAGGATGAAGCCGAAGGCCCCGTAGACGATGGAGGGCACGCCCCAGAGGGTGTCCAGCAGGAAGCGGAAGCCCCGCAGCAGGCGGGGGCGGCGCACCCAGTGCACGTTCATCGCCAGCGCCAGGGGCAGGCCCAGGGCCAGCGCCAGGGCGGTGGCGCCTATGGCCAGGTAAAAAGATCCGACGATCGCGTTGCGTATCCCACCTTCCTTGCCGAAGTAAAAGCCGCCACGGGGCACCTGGGTGATCATGTCCCAGCTGACGGCGGACCAGCCCTGGCGGAGGACGACAACCAGCAGCAGCAGGAAAGCCGCAATCACGCTGAGGACGGCGATCCGCATCAGCCAGCAGAAAAACCTTTCTTCACGGCGCCGGCGCCGTGTCCGTGTATTTGTCATCTTGTGGATTTTAGTCCCTGCTGCGGCGCAGCACCAGCAAGTTGGCCAGGCCGTTGAACAGGATGATGATCACAAAGAGGATGAGGGCGGAGAACAGCAGCGCCGCCTCATAGCTGGGCACCGACATCATGTCCCCGTAGTTGTTGGCCAGCAGGGCCGGCAGGGGATAGGCAGCGTCGAAGACGCTGTGGGGCACCCGGGCCACGTTGCCCACCACCATAAGCACCGCGATGGTTTCGCCCAGCGCCTTGGAGATGCCCAGTCCCATAGCCGCCATGATGCCCGGCGCCCCCTGCCGCAGCAACACCCATTTCACCGTCTCCCAGTCGGTGGCGCCGAGGGAAGTCGAGGCTTCCTTCAGCTCCGGAGGAATGCTGCGAAACACCTCGATCAGCATGTTCAGGATGTACGGGATGCACATGACGGCGAGCACGATGCCGCCGGCAAGCAGGGTATAGCCGGTAGACGAGGCCTGGGCCAGGGGTGCGAGCCGCTGGCCCACGAGGGGCACCACCACCAGCACCCCCCAGACCCCGTATACCACCGAGGGAACGCCCGCCAGCACATCGATCACCAGGTACATGGCCTGCATCAGCCAGGAGGGCGCATACTGGGTGAGGTAGATGGCGCTCAGCAGGCACACGGGCGCCGCCAGCAGGAAAGACAGCGCCGTCACCCAGACGGAGCTCAGGATAAAGGCATAGAAGCCGAACTGCCCTTCCTGCGGCGACCAGACGCTGCCCAGCAGCAGCTCCGCGAGGGCGTGCTCCCTCCACAGGGGCAGGGACTTCAGCACCAGCCCCAGGCCTATGGCCAGCGGCAGGAGCAGCAGCAGGGCCAGGCAGGCCCCTGTCCAGCCGCGGGACAAACGGTCCACCAGCCGGCGGCGTACAGCGAGATAAGCCATGGATCAACTATTGAGGTTAGCTATTTCAGTTTATCCAGCTGCGCCTGGATCTTGTCAGGACTCAGCGGCACGTAGCCGGCCTCCTTCACGAAGGCCTGCCCGTCGGTCAGCACCCAGCGCAGGAAAGCGATGATGGCCGGGTCGCTGGGCTTGCCCTTCGAGATGAAGTACAGGTCCCGGGCCGGAGGCGAGGGATAACGTCCGTCCCCGATGGCCTGCAGCAGGCTGTCGGCCTGGCCGTAGAAATCTTCTTCCGGGTCGATCACCCGGTTGCCGTTGCGGTCTATGGGCACCACATCTATGCCGGGGCGTTTCTGCCCCGTCTTGACGTCATAGGCATAGGCCACGTTGTTGAAGCCTATCCCTTTCGGGTCCTTGGCGACGGCATCGGCCAGGCCGGGGTCCCCGTAGATGCCCACGCCCTTGATGTTCTCCTGCTTGGCCCCGAAAAAGGCGGCCCAGGTATCCGCGGCGCCGGCGGCGTCGGAGCGCGTATACACGACGATCTGATGCTCGTCGGCCGTATCCAGCACCTGGCCCCAGGTCGGAGGAGCCCCGGACAGGAAGATGGTCTTGAACTGGCCGGCGGTAAGGCCGCGGGCGTGTATGCGGTCCAGGGACGGGTTGAGGCGGCTGACCGTGGGCAGCACCGCATCCTTGGCCACGGCGATGGCGAAGATGTCCTTCTGCGTCTCTTCCGGCGTCAGGGCCCTGGAGAACATGGCGATGTCGGCGGCGCCGGCCAGCACGTCGGTGAGGCCTTTGCCCGCGCCGCCGGCGGAGATGTCGAAACGGGCTTCGGGATGCGCCTGGTGATAGGTTTCTGTCCACTGCACACCCAGGGGGTACAGGGCGAAGGCGCCGGTGATGGTGACGCTGCGTTCCCCGCCTCCGCAGGCGGACAGCAGGGTGGCAACGACGGCGACGCTGAGATGCTTTCGTGTAAAAGGGGTTCGTCTGATAGGCATGACTTGAGGGTTTAAGGTTACGGAATACATGGAGGGGTTAGTGCCCGAAGCGAATCTGGTGATAGAGGGTCACCCTCAGCAGGTCGCGGCTCAGGTAGTCGTCCCCGTTTTTCTTTTCCTGGACAAACTTCATGTAGCCCGCCTCCAGCTGGAAGACCGGTGAGAAGCGGTAGTTGAGGCCGGCATACAGCCGGTTGCCGTCGAAGGTATTGCGGACCACCCGGTGGCCCAGGTTCAGCAGGATTTCATCGGAGACCACGGCCTTGAGGTCCCGGCCGGAGCTGGGGCGCAGGAGGGGGTACTGGGCCTGCAGCCGGTACCGGAACCGGAACTGAAAATCATAGCCCTGCGCCAGCGCACCGTTTTCCGTGCGCCGGGTGAACCTTTCTTCGAGGCGGTAGCGGTGCGAGATATCCAGGGCCTGTATTTTATGCCGGTAGTCCAGTTCCACATGGGGCCTTAGCTCGGGCACGGTGAGTTCTACCTCGCTTTTGGGTTCCGGGGGCGTGGCCGTGGTGTAATAGAGAAAGCCCACGTTGGCGGACCATCCTCCGGCGATGGGATGATGCAGGGAAACACGGGGCAGCAGCCAGTTCAGCTGCCGGTCGGGGAAAGCGTAGCGGCGGTCCTCGACCTCCAGATCTATGCCCCAGTCATGGGGCAGGGACACCCTGGCAAAATAGCGCAGCCAGAGGTTCTTGTCGCGGGAGATATGCTTGGTCTGGGCCTCCGCGCCCAGGGCCAGTCCCAGGAAAGCCAGGATCAGCCAGAAGGTCTTTTTTGCAGCAGTCATGATATAGGTGTTTCAGTTATTAAATACTATATAGTCTATAGATTTTATAGACTAAATAAAGGGCGTATCTTGCCCTGTCAATCAGTCACGAAAAAAGAGAGGCAGCGTCAACAACTACACAGCCGGCGGGGCGTCCCGCTGGTGTCAAGTCCCGGGCGGCCGGTGGGGAAGGCCGTATGCTTAGGGAATGGACGCTCCGTGGTCATGGGATAATTTTCGGCAAATATATAAATTCTATAGGATTTACATAGTATTAGAAAAGAAAAAAATTTCCAGCCCATAAAAAAGCCCGGCGCATGTGCACCGGGCTGGCCTTTCATAGGTGAATCAGGAATATCTGGAGATCATTGCTGACCCGCCTGCTGCTCCGCTTCCTGCTTCATCTTGGCATTGGCCGTCAGCACGAACTCCACACGGCGGTTTTCCGCCCGGTGGGCTTCGGTATCGTTGGCCACCTTGGGATCGGATTCGCCCATACCTTTGGTCGAAATACGTGCAGAGCTAACGCCCTGGCTGACCAGGTAACTGGCTACGGACGAAGCCCGGCGCTCCGAGAGGCTCTGGTTATAGGAATTGGACCCTACGTCGTCCGTATGACCGATGACCAGGACATTCTCGTCGGGGTATTTCTGCAGAATGGTGTTCAGGTCGTTGATGGTGCTCTTGGCCTGGTCCGAGAGGTCGGAGCGGTCAAAGCCGAACAGGACGTTGCTGTTGAAGGTGACGATGATGCCTTCACCCTGGCGCTCCACCTGGGCATTGGGCACTTCCTTCTCGATCTCCTTAGCCTGCTTGTCCATCTTATGGCCGATCACGGCGCCGGCGGCCCCGCCCGCTGCCGCGCCCAGGATGGCGCCCATGGCCGTATTGCCGGCTACCTTGCCGATGATGGCACCGGCGGCAGCACCGCTGGCCGTGCCGATGGCGGCACCTTTCTGGGTCTTGGTAAGGGGCTTGCCGCAGCCGAAGAGCAGGACGGCCGCTGCGCCCATGACGTATATTCTTCCTTGCATAAACGATCGCATAATCGAATGGGTTTGATTAAAGTATGACTGATGAATGTTTGGGTCAACTGTATCACCAATTTTATGCCAAACTGCGCCGGCCCGGCCCTACTGCCGGCGGGAATAACGGCTCCGGACAAGGGCGCGGGACAAAAAATACTTTCTGCTGCGGGGGATTTGGGCTACATTTGGGCTCTTTGAAAAACCAGTTGTTATGCGCCTGTATCGCTCCGTCATTGCCCTGGCCGCCTGCCTGGCGCTGTTTTCCTGCGCCAAGGAAAAGAGCGAGCCGCCCAGGGACCAGGCCCCCGGGGAAGAAAGTTTCCAGCCCAGAGGCGAGGGCGCGGTATGGCATTACCGCGACTCCCTGCAGGGAAGTTTTACCCTGACGTCTACCGGAGAGGACACCGTCATGGGGGACGTCACCTATACCCGCTTCACCAACGTGCTGGACTCTACGGGGCTGGTGACCGACACGTATTTCGGGCAGCAGGGTGAGGACTATTACACCGCCGGGTTCATCCCTTCGGTGGGAGAAACGCCCCTGCTCTATCTCCAGGCCGGGGCCGCCGTGGGCGGCGCCTGGACCCAGGACTTCAGCTATGCCGGCCAGGACGCCACCCTGCATT
>CBINPH010000250.1:0-5089 GCA_966252445.1 uncultured Chitinophagaceae bacterium
CCTTATCAAAATGCCGGGGCGGTGCGGAACACGGGCTGGGACCTGGAGCTTTCCTATGCCAAACAAACGGGGGCCTTCCATTACCGGATCGGCTTCAACCTCTCCGATGTGATCAACGAGGTCACCGACCTCAAAGGCACGGGCCCTTACATCAGCACCTACTCCGTCGTCCAGGAGGGTGAGCCGATCGACGCCCTGTTCGGCTACCAGGCGATCGGGCTGTTCCAGACGCAGGACGAGGTAGACAAATCCCCGACCCAGTTCGGCAACTACGCTCCCGGCGACATCCGGTACAAGGACCTGAGCGGCGACAACGTCATCAACGCCGATGACCGTACGGTCCTGGGCAACCAGATCCCCAGGCTCAATTTCGGGCTGGATTTCAGCGCCGGGTGGAAGGGATTTGACCTGAACGTGCTCATCCAGGGCGTCGGCAAGCGGGACATCTTCCTCTACAAGGATGCGGTATGGGCCTTTTACAATGCCGGAAAGATCCAGCGCTGGCAGCTGGACTACTGGACACCCGACAACCCGGATGCCAAATATCCGCGGCTGGTGGCGCAGACCACGCACAACAATTTCCAGAACTCCAGTTACTGGGTCTACGATGCCTCCTACGCCCGCCTGAAAAATGTGCAGATCGGCTATACGTTCCCCGAGGCCCTGCTGGGCAGGACCTTCCTGAATCAGCTCCGCCTGTACGTATCCGGCCAGGATATTTTCACCCTGGATCATATGCCCAGCGGCTGGGACCCGGAAAGGAAGAGCGGTGATGCGAGCGTCTACCCGATCACCAGCACCTATGTGTTCGGCCTGAGCCTTAGCTTTTAACCCTTAAATCCAGCACGATGAAACTTCGCTCGATTATACTGGGCGCCATGGTACTGACGAGCGCCTGCCACCAGGACCTGCTCGACAAGCTGCCTTTGGACAAGCCCTCCGACGCCAACTTCTTTTCCAGCCAGGATGAGCTGGAGCTGGCCATCAATGGTGCCTATACCGGCCTGTGGTGGCAGGGCGGCGCCATGCCTTACTACCTTTACCTGGATGCCGCCACGGACATCGCCTGGTCACGCGGTGACTATGGCGGGGTACAGACTGTGCAGTCGGGGCAGTTCACCCCTGACGTGGGTATCTTCAGCTCCACATGGACCGATATGTACAGCAGCATATCCAAGTGCAACAACCTCCTGCAACATATGGACAGGGCCAAGGACCAGGTGTCTGCCGAATATTTTGCGGGGGTGCAGGCGCAGGCCCTGTTCCTGAGGAGCTTCTTTTATTTTTACCTGATCGAGCTCTACGGTGATGTCCCCTGGGTTAACACCATCTTGCCCCTGGACAGCGCCCAGCTGCCCCGCACCCCAAAAAGCGAGATCCTGGCCCATTTGTATAAAGACCTGGACTTTGCGGCAGCCAACCTGCCCGATGCCTGGGGTGGCAGCGACGCCGGCCGGGCGACCAAGGGCGCGGCGCTGACCCTCAAGGCGCGGCTGGCCCTGGATGAGGGGGATTTTGCCACGGCGGCGGCGTCTGCGAAAGCCGTCATGGATATGGGCATATACAGCATCGATCCGGACTATGGGGCCCTGTTCCATTACGAGGGGGCCTCGTCGCCGGAAATCATTTTCAAGCTGTCATACCTCACCGGCGTGAAAACCAACATCATTCCGCAGATCGAAGGCCCGCGGAGTGCGCCGGGATACAGCATCCTGGTGCCTACCCAGGCCCTGGTGGATCAGTACGCCTGTACGGACGGGCTGCCCATCGACGAATCGCCGCTGTACGACCCCGAGCATCCCTTTGAGCAGCGGGACCCGCGACTTGACCTGTCGATCATCCGTCCGGGCATGTGGTTCAACGGTTACCAGTTCTTGACGCATCCCGACAGCACCATGACCTGGCAGGACAAAGGCGGGGATACGGTGCGGGTAGGCAACCTGGAGGTCACCAACGCCTATGCCACCTTTACGGGGTACCTGTGGCTAAAATACCTCAACGCCGCCGACCTGCCGCAAAACGTCACCAGCTCCGAGCAGCAGGTCATCCTGATGCGGTATGCCGAAGTGCTGCTGACCTACGCCGAAGCTAAAATCGAGCTCAACCAGATCGACGCCAGCGTAGCGGACGCCATCAATGCCGTCCGCGGGCGCCCCGGCGTGCAGATGCCTCCCGTGGACGCCGCTATGCCGCAGGAAGCGCTGCGCCGCATCCTGCGTTACGAGCGCACCATCGAGTTCGCCGATGAAGGCTTCCGCCTCTTCGATATCCGGCGCTGGAAATACGCCGAACATCTCATGCCGGGAAAAGTGTACGGCCGGCGCACCAAGGCCCACTGGTATGACCCGGTGGTACCGCAGCTGGATGCCTATGGCCACGCGGTATATCCCCAAGCGGACGAGCTGTTCAAGGTCATCAGCGTCAACACATTTGACCCGGCGAAAAATTATCTTTGGCCGATACCGCAGAAGGAGCTCGACGTGAATCCCCACCTGGAGCAAAACCCTCATTATTGAACGGCATAAACGCGGGACATACCGAAAAAAGCACAGCGCATGGATAGATTTCTCAGCTGGCCGTTGGCGTTGGCCTGCGCCGCCCTCGTGACAGCGCTGCCCCGTTCTGGGGCAGGGCAATCCACAGCGACGGACCGGGAGGGGCCGGTGGTGATGGTCAACCAAAGCGGCTACAACCTGGAGGGGCCCAAACGTTTTACCGCCCCTGTCTGCGCGGCGGGTACCCGGTTCATCATCACGACCGAGGGCGGGAGCGCCCCCCTGTTCAGCGGCCAGGTACGGGAAGGTGTCGGCGACTTCAGCGCCTTCCGCCCCCGGAACAATGCGGGGCCCTATGTCGTCCGGCTCCCCCGCAGCGGCGACAGCTCTTATCCCTTTGCCGTGGCTCCCGGCTGGCTGGAGCGGGCCTTCAGCACCCCGGCCCTGGACTACATGATCGACGCCCGCAGCGTGGTGGGCACCCACCCCTCCGCTTACGGGGGCTGCCCCTGGCGGGACGCCACCTATTATTCCTTCGAGGTGCCTTCCCTGGTGATGCTCTATATGGCCAATCCCCGCTTCTTCCTGGACAAGGCGCCCAGCATCGATTATGCCGCCGACAAGGCGCGGGTGCTGTCGCCCACCTTTCATGAGGTTCCGGCCAAGAACGGGCAGGATGCCCTGGAAGATGTGCGACGGTATTACCGGGAACTCGACCCGCCGCAAGGTGAACAGGTCCCCGATATCGTGCAGCTGATACACTGGGGCATCGGGTTTTATCTCATAGACCCGCAGACGGAGGATCCCAGCGGGGGCCCGGACGGCAACCGCATTCATCCGCAAACGGTGGAACAATTTGCCTTCTTCCTGTACGTCTACCCCATGCTGAAAAAATACTTCAGCGAGCGCTTTTATCAGCAAGCGCATGACTTCGCCTTCGCGCAATGGGAAAAAACCGGGCTGTTTAAGGTGAACACCACGATAGGCGACGGCAAGGGGCGCGAATGCCCGGGGCACAGCATCCTGCCCAACCTGCTGATGTATGCCGTAGCCCGGCGCGAACATCGCGCCGACAGCGGGCGGTTCCTGCAGGCGGCCTACGACCAGACGGCCTGGGTGATCAGGGATCTGGACTGGCGCGATCCGCGCACCACGAAAGGCCAGCGCATGAGCGAGCACAAGCTCCTGCCGGGGCTGGTGTATTTCCTGCAGCGCTATCCGGAACAGGCGCCGCCGGGGCTGCGCAAAAAAATCAGCGCCTGGGCGGACATCATGATCGCCCGCTCCAGGAACCTCTGGGACTTCAGGCGTTATGATACCGTCGCGAACTGGTCTATTCCGGAATACAACGAGCCCGGCAACCTGGCCGGCTTCCCCGCCTGCGCCCTCTCCGCAGCCAGCGTGCTCCCTGATCCTGCGCGCCGGGCACGGCTGGAACAGCTGGCCTATGCCGCCTGGGACAACCTCTTCGGGCGGAACCCCCTCAACGCCGCCTCGCCGCATCATCCGGAGATGGGCTTCCCCGCCCTGGAGCGGGGCTGGCCCAAAGCCTTTCCCGCCGACGTCTGCGCCCGGCTGGAGACGGTCCGGGGCACCCTCAACTCGTCCTGTGGCACCGAGATGTACCCCTACAATCCCGCGGGAGCCTTTCGTCATCCCGAGGGCTGGACCGCCTTTAATGCCGCCTGGAACGTGGGGCTGGCCTTCATGAGCCGCCACGATACCCGGTTGCAGCTGATGGATGCCGGCTACCGGCGGCCCCTGCCCCCGGGCCGCGCCGCCACCGTTTTCCATGTGCAGCTGCAGCTGCCCGCAGGCAGCCCGGGAGACACCGGGGCGACCGTCTATCTCCGGCTCATCTCCGACCGTGGCGAGGAGCACCGCTGGCCCCTGACCGAGCGTACACCCGGCAGCGGCTGTTTCCAGGGCCTTGTGGACCTGGGCGAGGGCGCCCGCACAGCAGGCGCTTACGGGAATCACCTGCGTCTGGCCTACGGAGAAGGCTTCCTGGCGACGGCGCTGCAGCTGGAGCGAAAAGGCGAGGGCTATGCCCTGAGCGGCGCAGGTCAGGTCCGCTGAAGGCTCGGGCGAGCCTTGCTGAGCATCGAAAAAACCTAGCGTATGAAAAAACACCTCTGGAAGAAAATGTGTGTTTGGGCCCTGGGCGGCCTTTCCGGCATCGCCCTGGGGCCATTGCCTTGTGCAGGGCAGGCCGCAGACAGCGGCCTGATCGTGCTGCGCCGGACGCACTACACCCTGACGATCGCGCCCCATGGCTTCCGGTACGCCCTGCTGCGGCCGGACGGCCGTACCCTGCTGCCGGCCTCGCCCAGTGCGGGGCTGGTGCTGTTGAAGTCGCCCGTCGTACACACGGAGCTGCTTGAAAAAGACAGCACCCACCTCCGTTGCCGGGTGACCAATGATGTCGGCATCACCGCCACGGTCGACATCACGCTATATGCCCATTACCTGCGGATGGCGGTAGCCTTCGAGGACAGCCTCATCCGCGGCTCCATCGTGGCCCGTACCGGCGGCCTGTCCCCGGCCTACGGGCTGGCCGACCATGCCGGCTTCCGTGCGCCCTATTCAACCGA
>CBINPH010000251.1:0-5079 GCA_966252445.1 uncultured Chitinophagaceae bacterium
AATAAAGCAAGGAGGCCATAAAGAGGATCCGCCTGGGCGGCAGGTGCTTCGCCATGTGTTTGATGATCAAATTACGCATTATTAACGTAAGGGTCGCTGCAATTGTTACGTAGCCGGAGGCGGTTGTGATGGGTCCTCCCGGGCCGGGTACGGACGGTCGCCGGGGCCTCCGGACGGGGTTCAGGAGATGCGGCTCCACAAGGCGGCTTCTCCGGGGGCCGTGAGGAAGCGCCGCAGCTCCTGGTTTTCCGGGGCGCGAAGCTCGGCGTCGCGGGACAGGATTTTCTCCGCCGCCGCCCGGGCCGCCTCCAGGATCGCCCTGTCCTGTACAATATCGGCTATTTTCAGGTTAAGGAGGCCGCTCTGGCGGGTACCTTCCAGGTCCCCGGGTCCGCGGAGGTCCAGATCTTTTTCAGAAATCTCGAAGCCATCGTGGGTACGCACCATGGTGGCCACCCGCTCCCGCCCTTCCTTCCCGATCTTCCTGCCGGTCATCAGGATGCAGTAGGACTGCTCCGCCCCCCTGCCCACGCGGCCCCGCAGCTGGTGCAGCTGCGACAGCCCGAAGCGTTCGGCGCTCTCGATCACCATGACCGACGCGTTCGGCACGTCGACGCCCACCTCGATCACGGTGGTGGCCACCATGATCTGACAGTCGCCGCTGGCAAAACGCTGCATGTTCGCGTCCTTGATGTCCTGGGCCTGCCGCCCGTGCACCATGCTGATATAATACTGGGGCTCCGGGAAATAGGCCTTGACGTGATCATAGCCCGCCATGAGGTTCTCGTAGTCCACTTTCTCCGACTCTTCGATGAGGGGGTAGACGATATAGGCCTGTCTGCCCTTGGCGATCTCGCTCTTGACAAAGCTCATGACCTGGGCGCGGTGGTTCTCGTTGCGGTGTATGGTCTTGACGGGGCTGCGGCCCGGGGGCAGCTCGTCGATCACCGAGACATCCAGGTCCCCGTAGACGGTCATGGCCAGGGTGCGGGGGATAGGCGTCGCCGTCATGACCAGCACATGGGGAGGGATGCTGTTCTTCTTCCACAGGGCCGCCCGCTGGGCGACACCGAAACGGTGCTGCTCGTCGATGACCGCCAGCCCGAGGTTCCGGAAGGCCACCTCCTCCTCGATGAGGGCGTGGGTGCCCACCAGGATATCCAGGCTGCCCTCCCCGGCGGCGGCCAGGATCTCGCGGCGCTTCCGCCCCTTCACATGACCGGTGAGCAGGGCCGTGCGCAGGCCCATGGCCTCCAGGAGCCGGCTTATGGTGCGGTAGTGCTGCTGGGCCAGGATCTCCGTGGGCGCCATCAGGCAGGCCTGAAAGCCGTTGTCCAGCGCCAGCAGCATCGCCAGCAAAGCCACCATGGTCTTGCCGCTGCCCACGTCGCCCTGCAGCAGGCGGTTCATCTGCCGCCGCCCGCCCGTATCCCGGCGTATCTCCTTCAGCACCCGCTTCTGGGCGCCGGTCAGCTCGAAGGGCAGGTGCTTGTCGTAAAAAGTCCTGAACAGGGGGCCAACCTGGCCAAAGGTCCATCCCGAAGAGGCCCGGTGCCGGTTCAGCTTGAGGCGGCAGACCCTGATCTGGGCCATGAACAGCTCCTCGAACTTGAGGCGGCGGCGGGCAGCGGCCAGCTCCTCGGCATCGCGGGGAAAGTGCACGGCCCGGTAGGCGGCGGCCCGGCCGGGGAGGCGAAACTCCTCACGCAGGGGGGCGGGGAGGTTCTCTTCCGGGGCTCCCGGCGGCAGGGCCGCCAGCAGGGTGCGGGTCAGCCGCCCCAGGGCACGCCCGCCGAGCCCGCGGGCCGTGAGCTTCTCCGTGCTGGAGTAGACCGGCTCCAGGAAATCCATGCCGCCGGCGTTTTCCGGGGTAAGCGCCTCCAGCTCGGGATGGGCCATTTGCGGCGCGCCGTTGAAAAAGCCCAGGCGGCCATACACCAGGTAAGCCTGGCCCACCTGCAGCATCTTCTGCACCCAGGGGATGCCCCTGAACCAGACCAGCTCCAGGGTGCCGCTGCCGTCGCGCAGGGTGGCCACCAGCCTCCGGCCCTGCCTTTCGCCCATCACCTCGGCGGAGAGCAGGCGCCCGGAGACCTGCAGGAAATCCAGGCCGGGGCGGATGTCGGCGATGCGGGCCACGGAGGAGCGGTCCACATAGCGGAAGGGGAAATGACCGAGCAGGTCGCCGAAGGTGTGGATGCCCAGCTCCTTGCGGAGCAGCTCGCCCCGCTGGGGGCCCACCCCTTTCAGGTACTCTATCGGATTGGATAATATGGCGCTCGGACTGGCGATGGTTTGCAGCGGTTTAAGACACGGGTTCTCCGGCCAAATATACGGATACCGGGGAAAGCGGCCTCAGTACACCAGCTGGTGGGTCTCCTTCACCACCCCCATCACGAAGACGCTCTGCACATGGCCCACGTTCTGCACCTGGCTCAGCCGGTGGACGTGGAAATCGTAGTAGGTGTCCATGTTGGCCACGGCCACCTTGAGCATGAAGTCGAACTCACCGGATATGCTGTAACACTCGGTCACCTCGTTCATGGCGCGCACCGCCTGGATAAAGTTCCCGCCGGCCTGTTTGCTGTGCTCCTTCAGGGACACATAGCAGATCACCAGCAGGCCCCGTCCGACCCGGGTATGGTCCACCAGGGTCACATACTGCCGGATGATGCCGGCCTCCTCCATGCGCTTGATGCGTTCATGCACCGGGCTGGAGCTCAGGTGCACACGGGCGGCGATCTCCCGTACCGTGATCTTCGCATTCTCCTGCAGCAGGGCCAGGATGGCCCGGTCCTTCTGGTCCAGGGCAGGTCCTTCGCCCGGCCAAACGCCTTTTTCGGGGCTCATGGGCATGCAGTTTTTGTCATTTGTTCTACCAAAAGGCAAATTTACTAAAATTTGTCCTGAAAATTGTCAATCTTCCATGAGTTTCATCCTGAGAACTTACCTTTGTGACCGTATATTTTCTGACTAAAAATCTTGATCATGTCCACTACCACCGGATCCACCATTGACTTTGCCCTGCCTTACAAGGTCAGGGATATCCAGCTGGCCGACTGGGGCCGCAAGGAAATCGCCCTTGCCGAGGCGGAAATGCCCGGCCTGATGTCCCTGCGCGAAGAGTTCGGGGCCAGCAAGCCCCTGCAAGGCGCCCGTATCGCGGGATGCCTGCACATGACCGTGCAGACCGCCGTGCTCATTGAGACCCTCGTAGAACTGGGCGCCGAGGTGCGCTGGAGTTCCTGCAATATTTTTTCCACCCAGGACCATGCGGCGGCCGCCATCGCCGCCACGGGAGTCCCGGTCTTCGCCTGGAAGGGGATGAACGAGCAGGAGTTCGACTGGTGCATAGAGCAGACCCTGTTCTTCGGATCCCCCGAGCGTCCGCTGAACATGATCCTCGATGACGGCGGCGACCTGACCAATATGGTGCTGGACCGCTATCCCGAGCTGGTCGGCCAGATCAGGGGGCTGAGCGAGGAGACCACCACCGGGGTGCATCGCCTCTACGAAAGGATGCGCAAAGGCACCCTTCCCCTGCCCGCCATCAACATCAACGATTCGGTCACCAAATCGAAGTTCGACAACAAGTATGGCTGCCGCGAGAGCTTGGTGGACGCCATCCGCCGCGCCACCGACCTCATGCTGGCCGGCAAGGTAGCTGCCGTGGCCGGCTACGGCGATGTGGGCAAGGGCTCCGTCCAGTCCCTCCACGGCACCGGCGCCCGCGTGATCGTATCCGAGATCGACCCCATCTGTGCCCTGCAGGCTGCGATGGAAGGTTACGAAGTCAAGAAGATGATCGATGCCGTGAAGGAAGCGGACATCATCGTCACCGCCACCGGCTGCCGGGACATCATCACCGAGCAGCATTTCCGCCTGATGAAGGACAAGGCCGTGGTCTGCAACATCGGGCATTTCGATATCGAGATCGACATGGCCTGGCTGAACACCCACTACGGACACACCAAGGTCGAGATCAAACCCCAGGTGGACAAGTATACCATTGACGGCAAGGATATCATCGTGCTGGCGGAAGGCCGCCTGGTGAACCTGGGCTGCGCCACGGGACATCCCTCCTTCGTGATGAACAACTCCTTCACCAACCAGGTCCTGGCCCAGATCGAGCTCTGGACACGCGCCGCCGAGTATGAAAACAAGGTCTATACCCTGCCCAAGCACCTGGACGAAAAAGTGGCCCGCCTGCACCTGCAGAAGATCGGTGTCGAACTCGATACCCTGACATCCGAACAGGCCGCCTATCTGGACATCCCTGCAGCAGGGCCCTACAAGCCGGATTATTACCGCTACTGATCCGCTGCAAAATGAGGAATACTGTGACGGACGGCCGCTTCGGCCGTCCGTTTTTTATGCGACACCGGGCTATTTTCTGCCTTGAGATAGCTTATTTTTTTATAACTTCACACTCTCCCGGCCCTCCTGCCACCCTGCCCGATCCTGCTTCTGCAGGGACGGGCGGCCTGGTTGTCGGTGCCTGAAAGACGTTGGCTCATAACTATATGAAAAAGATAGAACTGGAGATTGTTGCCTTATCGCATAGCATTACGCAAACCCATTCCTATGCCGTGGTCCTGGGGGAACTCAACGGATTGCGGCGCCTCCCGATCGTCATTGGCAGTTTTGAGGCCCAGGCCATCGCCGTGGCGCTGGAAAAAATGCAGCCCAGCCGCCCGCTGACGCACGACCTGATGAAGAATTTTATGAATGCCTTCAACGTGGACCTGCAGGAGGTGGTGATCAGCGACCTCAACGACGGCATTTTTTACGCCAAGCTGATCTGCACGAACCACGAGGAGACCATGGAGATCGACTCCCGCACCTCCGACGCCCTGGCCCTGGCGGTGCGCTTCGGCTGCCCGGTGTATACCTATGAGCATATCCTGGAACAGGCCGGCATCAGCATGGAAGAGTCCGGCACGAAGAAGGAGAAAAAGCCGGCCCGGGAAAAAAACCGGGATTCCGACGAGGACCTGCACGCCATGAGCCTCGAAGAGCTGAACAAGCTGCTGCAGGAAGTCCTCGAGGGCGAGGACTATATCCGGGCCATCGCCATCC
>CBINPH010000252.1:0-5073 GCA_966252445.1 uncultured Chitinophagaceae bacterium
GCAAAAATTGAGCTCGTAGGCGTCGCCGCGCTGCAGGTGCTGCTGCAGGCGGGCCACCGCCTCCAGGTATTCTTTGTCGCTCAGGACGCTGTGCCATTGAGGCACACTGTCCGGGTAAACAGGCGGGGTCACAGCCTGCGCCAGCAACTCCCGGTGCAGGCGCTTTGCCCGGGACCCTGCATGGGGTCCGCAGAGGCCTATGCGCAGGTCCTTGCCCGAGGCCAGGATAAGGGTCTCGGGGCGGAAGAAGTATAACTCATCGAAGCCGCAGCGCTCCGGGTGCCGCGACGGCTGTCCATGGGTTTCCTGCTTGAGGTCGTAGGCCAGGTGGCCGAACACCCAGTCGTTCCGGGCGGCGCGGAAGCGCTGCAGGGCGGCGAAGGCCGCACCGGCCGGCGCCCGCAGCTCCGCCAGGCAGCCTGCGGCCACCGCGACGTCGAAGCGCCCGTAGGGGTCATGAAAGCCATGGCTGTCCAAGCAGCACCATACCGGGTGGCGGGATGCCCAGTGGAGAAGGCGGGGTCGAAGGTCCTGGAGGTTGTCTAGGGGAAAAGTGTAAAATGATCTGTCAATAGCAGGCATTTTGGGAATCAGAACAGATCATCATCATCGTCCTCATAACCGGAGTCATCGAAAAAGCCCATGTCCCGGAATTCGTCGTCGGAATCGAAATCGTCGTCCGCCGCCGCTTTCTTCTTGCCGGCGCCGGACTTGTTCTTCGACTTGGGCAGGTCGAACTCCTCAAAGTCAGGATCGAAGTCTTCATACTCTTCGGGCTTCTCCCAGGTGTCTACCACCTCTTCCTCTTCTTCTTCCTCCTCGGCCTTCTTGCTGCGGGATTTGGCGGAGAGGCGGGAAGCTTTGGGCTCCTCCTCATCCTCTTCCACTCCCTTCATCGGTCTCCTGGGAGCCTGGGCTACCTGGGAGGCGGCGGCCTTCTTTTTTTTCTCTCCTTTTTCCTTTTCAGCTTTCGATTTCATGTGAAATATTATTAGGGTTGTAGGGCTGTATTCCTTGGTCTGACAGCGCGTTTGGCACCCGGGCGGGGACCTCACATGATATTCCTCACGTAAAGTTTTAACTACTTTTTAAAATGACCAAATTTTTTTTAGGGAGGTTCCGGGCTAGGGCTGGATGAGGATCTCGTCGCGGCCGGGACCGGTAGAAATGTACTTCACAGGGACATGCAAATACTGTTCCACAAAGCCGATGAAATTCCTGGCCTCCGCAGGCAGTTCTTCGTAGCTGGGGCAGCCGGCCAGGCGGCGTCCGCCTTCGGCTTTTTCCCAGCCGGGGAAGCTCTCATAGACCGGCTCGGTCCTTTCGTCGCAGAGGTCGAAGGGCACCTCGCGGGTCACTTTGCCGTCTATGCGGTAGGCCGTGCAGGCGCTGATCTCCGCAAAGTGATCCAGCACATCCGCCTTGGTCATCACGATCTGCGTGGTGCCGTTCAGCATGCAGGAGTAGCGCAGCGCCACCAGGTCTATCCATCCGCAGCGGCGCGGCCGCCCCGTCGTCGCTCCGAACTCCTGTCCTTCGGCGCGCAGCTTGTCCGCCGTGGCATCGTGCAGCTCCGTGGGGAAAGGGCCGCTGCCCACGCGGGTGCAGTAGGCCTTGGTGACACCGATCACGTCACGGATGCGGGAGGGTGCCACGCCGAGACCGGTGCAGGCGCCCGCCGATATGGTGTTGGAAGAGGTCACATAAGGGTAGGTGCCGAAGTCCACGTCCAGCATGCTGCCCTGTGCGCCCTCCGCCATGATGTTGCAGCCGGCGGAGAGCTTGTCGTTGATGAAATACTCCCCCGAGACGATGTTCATGCCCCTGAGGTACTCCACCGCCTGCAGGAAGTCCTGCTCCCAGCTGTCGATGTCTTCCTCGAAGCCTTCGTGCTGCAGCAGGCGCAGGTGCTTCTGCTTCAGTTTCTCGTAGGCGGCCCGGAAGTCGCCGTGGACGACGTCCCCCACGCGGAGGGCGTTGCGCCCCGTCTTGTCCATGTAGGCAGGCCCTATGCCCCGCAGGGTAGAGCCGATCTTTTCTTTCCCCTTGGCCGTCTCCGAGGCCTTGTCCAGCGCCCGGTGGGTGGGCAGGATCAGGTGGGTCTTTTCGGAGATGAACAGCTTTTTTTTGAGGTCTATGCCCAGGGCCGTCAGCTCCTCGGCTTCCACCTGGAAGGTCACGGGGTCCAGCACCACGCCGTTGCCGATGAGGTTGAGCGCCCCTTCGTGGAAGACGCCCGAGGGGATGGTATGCAGCACCAGCTTCCTGTCGCCTACATATAAGGTATGACCCGCGTTGGGTCCTCCCTGGAAGCGGACCACCACGTCGTAGTTCCTGGCAAAATAGTCTACGATCTTACCCTTTCCCTCGTCGCCCCATTGCAGCCCCAGCAGTACGTCTATCATGACCTTTCGGTATTTTTTGTCGCGATTTTTTGGCTTCCGGCCCTGGATATCCCGGCCGGCACCGCCGGCAGGCATGGCAGGCTGTATGTGGCCGGGGTTCCTTCCTTGGGATCGGAAAAACGAATCGCAAAAATAGGGTGCCGGAAATTTCGGAGCAAATAAATCGTCACTCCTCCGGCTCCAGGCGGCTGACGGAGTGTATCCCCATCAGCTGGCCCAGGCGCTCCACCAGCTCGTCCAGCTCCTCGCGGTCATGGACGAACACCTTGATGATGCCCTCAAAAATCCCTTCCTGCGACTCTATGGACAAGGCTGCGATGTTGACCTTCAGCTCCCCCGACACCACGTTGGTGATCTTGTTGATCACCCCCACGTCGTCCATGCCGATGATGCGCAGGCCCGTCAGGAAGGATATCTCCTTGTTCTTGGCCCACTTGGTCTTGACCACGCGGTGTCCGTAGTGGGACAGCAGCTGCGCCGCGTTGGGGCAGTTGGTGCGGTGTATCTTCAGCCCCTCGCTGGAGGTGACGAAGCCGAACACGTCGTCGCCGGGGATGGGCTTGCAGCACTGCGCCAGCTTGTATTGTATGCGGTCCGAACTCTCGCCGAAGATGATCAGCTCCGTATCTTTTTTGGGCGGCTGGCGCATCACCTCCGCCTCCGGCGGCTTCTCCACCTTGGGAGGCTTGGGGGGCTCCAGGCGGTCCCCGATCACCGAGAACTTTTTCAGGTCATGCAGGTCTATGTTTTTCCTGGCGATCTGGTAGTAGAGGTCCAGCGGCGAGGGCTGGCGGTAGAACTGCATCAGCTCCCCCAGGTTTTGCTGGCTCATGGGCACCCCTTTGTGGAGCAGCTTGCGTTCCAGCGCCGCCTTGCCCTCCTGGGCGATGGTCCTTTTTTCCTCTTTGAGGGCGTCCTTGATGCGCGACTTGGCCTTGGCCGTCACCACGAAGCTCAGCCAGTCCTCCGAGGGGCGCTGCTTCTTGGAAGAGATGATCTCGACCTGGTCGCCGCTGCGCAGCTTGTGGCTGATGGGCACCAGCTTGTAGTTGACCTTGGCGCCGATGCAATGGTCTCCGATGTCGCTGTGTATGGCGAAGGCGAAGTCCAGCGCCGTGGCCCCGTGGGGCAGTATCTTGAGGTCCCCCTTGGGGGTATACAGGTATATCTCTTCCGAAAAGAGGTTCAGCTTAAAGTCTTCCAGGAAGTCCATCGTGGAGCTGTCCGTGCTGTCCAGCATCTCCCGTATCTGGCTGAACCACTGGTCGAACTTGCTCTCCTGGGAGGCGCCTTCTTTGTATTTCCAGTGAGCCGCCAGCCCCATCTCGGCGATCTCGTGCATACGCTGGCTGCGTATCTGCACCTCCACCCAGCGGCCGCCGGGACCCATCACCGTGGTGTGCAGCGCCTCGTAGCCGTTGGACTTGGGGTTGCTCAGCCAGTCGCGCATGCGCTCGGTGCTGGGCATATAGAAATCGGTGATGATGGAGTACACGCGCCAGCAGTCCGCTTTTTCCCGCTCAGGGGTGGACTTGAGGATGATGCGGATGGCGAAGAGGTCGTACACCTCCTCGAAGGCCACGTTCTTCTTCTTCATCTTGTTCCAGATGGAGTGTATGGCCTTGGGGCGCCCGAAGATCTCGAAGTCGAAACCCTCTGCCAGCAGCTTCTCCTTTACCGGCTTGATGAACTCATTGATGTAGCGTGTGCGCTCACGCTTGCTCTCCTTGAGCTTCTGCGCAATATCGAAATAGACCTCCGGCTCCGTGTATTTGAGCGTGAGGTCCTCCATCTCCGACTTGATGTTGTAGAGCCCCAGGCGGTGCGCCAGGGGAGCATAGATAAACACCGTCTCGGAGGCGATTTTTAGCTGCTTGTCGCGGCTCATGGAGTCCAGCGTCCGCATGTTGTGCAGGCGGTCCGCCAGCTTGATGAGGATCACCCGGGGGTCTTCCGCCAGGGTGAGGAGGATCTTTTTGAAATTCTCCGCCTGCTTGGTGCTGGTGTTGGTCTCCTCCACCACGGCGGATATCTTGGTCAGCCCGTCGATGATGTGGGCGCATTTGCTCCCGAAGTCGCGCTCCACGTCCTCCAGGGTGATTTCTGTGTCCTCCACCGTGTCGTGCAGCAGGGCGCATATTGCCGAGGTGACCCCCAGGCCGATCTCCTGGACGGTGATCTGGGCCACCGCCAGGGGGTGCAGGATATAGGGCTCCCCGGACTTGCGCCGCATGTCCCTGTGGGCCTCGGCGGCTATCTCGAAGGCATGGCGCACCTGCTCCTTGTCGCCTTTTTTTAGCTTGCTCTTCAGGCTGCGCAATAAGGCCCTGTACTGCCGCAGGATTTCTTTTTTCTCCTGTTCGGCATCTGGATGATATTTGGGCTTGATGGTTACCGTTGACATGTCTTTTTCTCCTCCTGAACCGGTCCGTTGCGGTGGGTTCCTTACAAATCTACTTCATTTTGAACCTTTTCGTCTTTTTCCGGGCATACAGGTCATTTTTTCCTGTATACGGGAGGTCAAATACCGTTCCGGTGACGTTTTGGCAGGTAAAAAGAGGCCACGGGGGGTGAAGATTTGGAAAAAAGGATTATTTTTGCAGCCCTAAATAATCCTCCTTAGCTCAGTTGGTTAGAGCATCTGACTGTTAATCAGAGGGTCGCTGGT
>CBINPH010000253.1:0-5003 GCA_966252445.1 uncultured Chitinophagaceae bacterium
GGTCAGGCGGGAGACATAGCTGAAATGGCTGAAGTTGACTTCATGGTAGAACAGCCCTTCCACGGAAGTCGAATCCGACTCCATGTCGATCATGTAGTTCAGCCTTCGTATCGTCGTCGTGTCCTGGGTGCCGACCACGCGTCCGCTGTCGTCGAAGACGTAAAAGACAAAATCGTATTTGTTCTGGAGGTTGGTGAAATAGTCCTCCATCAGGTGATCATAGAGGTTTTGCCGGGTGTGGCCGGCATCCGTGACGATAAATCTGATGAGCTGGCGGTCGGTGGACAGGCTGCCGTTGATCATGTTGAGGTTGAACTCCAGCGTGGGGTCCTGCTGCTTGGAGATCTTGATGGCCAATTGCTTGCGGTTCTCCATCTCCCGCTGGTTGTTGTAATAGACCAGCAGGGCCGTGAACGACACCGTGAGGGTCAGGAGCCAGAGGATGAACTGCTTCAGGTGCAGCTCCCGGCCCAGGCGCTGCCGGCTCAGGTCGATAATGAAGAAATAGACAATGGTCCATATCATCAGCCCCACGGTGTACGCCTGGGAGGTATACAGCAGCTGCAGGCATAACCAGAGGATGCCTGCGATCCCGAGCAGGGCATACTTCAGGTTGTTGACCTCCTCGCTGAGCTGGTCCATGAGGTCGTTGATGATCATGGAGAAGAAATAATAGCAGAAGGCCAGGAGCCCCAGGATCACGAAGCCGACGATGCTGTATGTCGTCAGGCTGAAGAAATCGGTGACGTCGAACGATATCTTGGAGTTGATGACCAGGCCCCGGATGATATCGGCCACCAGCTGTCCGGCAAAATAGATCACCAGGCTGAGGAACAGCAGGCCCGCATAGCGGGCGCCCCGGGAGAGCCGGTCCGGCAGCTTCAGTTTGCCCGAGAGCTGGGTGCGGAAATACAGGACGATCCAAAAAGCCAGCGCCACGTCGATCAGCAGGTCGCCCAGGGAACGCAACACCTGATTGGAGGCGTAGATGGTGGCGTCGAAAAGCTGGAATTGCTCGTAGGCGAAAGGGAAGGAGCTGACATAGCTCAGGTACCGGGTGAAGACCAGGAAGGCGCCCAGGAAGAGAAAACCCCACCAGGGATCGCTTTTTTTACCCAGCAGGATGGCAAAGAGGTTGATGAAGATCAGCACGCAGATAACGGCCATGGCCGACAGGATGCCGCTGAGCCATGCCGGCCCGCTGCTCTCCGCCGCAGGGCTGTACTGCAGGGAGAACAGCAGCTTGCCGGTCATGGAACGGACAGGAAGGCCTTGGCCGGCCGTATTGATGAAATAATGCCTCGAAATGCGCGGCAGCTGGTAAAAGCGGTTGGGCAGGTAGGGGTTCGTGAAATAGTAGGACTGTTTGACGGGAAGAATGCCCAGGACGAAGTTCTTCCCCTTGGGCGTCCCGGGCAGGTCCCGGCGTATGATCTCGTAATAGCCGCTTTGCAACTTCCGGAAATACACCCCTTCCGGCAGCCCGGTGACTTCGGCGCCGAAGGCGATCTCGTCGCTGGTCCAGAAGGTCTGCCAACTGCCGTTGAAGACGTAGAGATAAAAATCTTTGTCCGGTCCCGTCAGGTCATGCAAGGTGGACTGGTCATAGTCCCTGTTGAGCAGCTGCTGCATCAGCACGGTGTCGGCGGCCAGCTCGTCGAAGGCTTTTTCCCGCCGCTGTATGCTTTGCTCCAGGGAGCGCTGCACCCCCTCGGGGGAGGAATAATAGAGCCAGTAGTTGTTGGCCAGGAAAGCCAAGGTGACCAGCCAGGCGGCTGCAATGAGCAGGTAGCCGTGCCGGATGATAAAAAGGCGTATGTCCCTGATGGTGATCAAAAGGCGGCGGTTTTGGGATCAGCAGGAGGAGGCCTCTTCCTTTTTTATCCTGTTCCAGAGCTCGTCCAGGCTGTCGAGCCCCATGTCGGCGACCGAATGCCCTTCGTCACGCGCCAGCTCCTCCATGCGGCGGAAGCGGCGGATGAATTTGCGGTTGCTGCGCTCGAGGGCGTTCTCGGGGTCCACCCCGATGAAACGCGCATAGTTCACCAGGGAAAAGAGCAGGTCCCCGAACTCTTCCTCCGTCTCGGTGGCTCCCCCGGCGGCGCGTGCCTGCTCCAGTTCCTCCAGTTCTTCAGCGACCTTCTCCCTGACGGGGGCGGCGGCCGTCCAGTCGAAGCCGACCTGCCGGGCTTTTTCCTGCAGGCGCATGGCTTTGACCAGGGCCGGCAGACCCTGGGGCACCCCGCCGAGTACGGAGACCTTACCTTCCTTCAGCTTGAGTTTTTCCCAGTTCTGTTTGACCTGTTCCTCGTTTTCCACCTGCAGGTCTCCATAGATATGGGGATGGCGGGCCACCAGCTTGTCGCAGATGCCGTCGATGACCTCACGGATGGTGAATTTTCCCTGTTCGGAGGCTATTTTGGCGTAAAAGACGATGTGCAGCAGGAGGTCGCCCAGTTCTTCCCGTATGCCTGCCCAGTCTTCCTCGGTGATGGCACCGGTCAGTTCATAGAGCTCTTCTATGGTCTGCTGCCGCAGGCTGTGCAGGTCCTGCTTTCTGTCCCAGGGGCATTTTTCCCGCAGCTCGTCCATGATCTGCAGCAGCCGCTGTAAATGGTTCGTAGTATGGTCCATGGTGGCTCTTGTCAGGGTTGCGGCCCCCGCGTTTCCGGACTCGGCCGGAACGCGTCCTTGTGCCGCGCCTACAAATGTACGCAATCCTCAGGGGGGCGCGGATGCCGCTCCTGTGGATTACTTTTTGGTAGGGCACGGGGCGATTTCCTTACTTTTGCGGCCTTGCTGAAATCCCTATGACCACACCACTCAACCAGCCTGCCGACCCCGTCATCATAGACCGGATCACTGCTGACCTGCAAATCAGGCGCCCGCAGGTGGAGCGCACCCTCGAGTTGCTGGGCGGCGGCGCCACGGTACCCTTCATCAGCCGGTACCGCAAGGAAGCCACGGGTAACCTGGACGAGGTGCAGATCAACCGCATTCAGGACCTGTACGGAACATACAGCGAGCTGGCCGCCCGCAAGGACTTTATCGCCCGGGCCATCAGCGCCCAGGACCGGATGACCGAGGAGCTGGCCCGGCAGCTGGACAACTGCGCCACCCTGCAAGAACTGGAGGACCTGTACCTGCCCTACAAGCCGAAGCGCAAAACCCGTGCTGCGGCGGCTATGGAAAAGGGCCTGGGCCCCCTGGCAGAACAGTTGCTGGAGGGCAGCATCGCCCCCGAGAGCGCGGCTGCGGCTTTTGTGGGCGAGCAGGTGCCTGATCTGGAAGAGGCCCTGAAAGGGGCCCGCGACATCATCGCAGAGCGCATCAACGAAGATGCACCCTCCCGCGATAAATTGCGCCGCCTGTTCAGGGACAGCGCCCTGTTGACGGCCCGGGTGATTGAGGGCAAACAGGAGGAAGGAAGCCGCTACAGGGATTACTTTGCTTTCGACGAGCCCATAGCCCGCATACCCTCGCACCGGGTGCTGGCCGTATTCCGGGCCGAGATGGAAGGGGTGCTGTACGCCAGCATTGCACCCGATGAAACCGCCGCCCTGGCCTTGCTGGAAGGGCAGTGGATACCCCGCGGCCATGGCGCCGCCGAGCAGCTGGGCAAGGCCGTGAAAGACGCCTACAAGCGGCTGCTCCGGCCTTCCCTGGAAAACGAGTTCCGCGCCGAGTTGAAACGGCAGGCCGACGAAGAAGCCATCGCCGTCTTTGCCGATAACCTGCGGCAGCTGCTGCTGGCCGCACCGCTGGGGCCCCAGCCGGTGATCGCCATCGACCCCGGCTACCGCACGGGGTGCAAGACCGTGGCCCTGGATGCCCAGGGCAGCCTGCTGGACCATGCGGTGATCTTTCCCGGGGAAAGGAACCGGCAGGCGGCCGCCGAAGCCCTGCTGCAGGACTGGGTAAGCCGTTATGGCACGGCGGCCATTGCCGTCGGCAACGGCACGGCCGGCCGGGAGACGGAAGCCTTTGTCCGGGGAATCCACTTCGGCCGGCCGGTGGCGGTGTTCATGGTGAGTGAGAGCGGCGCCTCGGTATACTCCGCCTCCGAAGTGGCCCGCGAAGAGTTCCCCGATCATGATCTGACGGTGCGGGGCGCGGTCTCCATAGGCCGGCGCCTCATGGATCCCCTGGCCGAGCTGGTGAAGATGGACCCCAAATCCATAGGCGTGGGCCAGTACCAGCACGATGTCAACCAGGTCCTGCTCAAACAAAGCCTGGACAGGGTGGTGATCAGCTGCGTCAACAGCGTGGGTGTCAACCTGGACACCGCCTCCCGTCATCTGCTGGCCTATGTCTCCGGTCTGGGGCGCTCTCTCGCTGAGGCCATCGTCCGCTACCGCCAGGAGAACGGCCCTTTTGCGGACCGCCAGGCCCTCCTGAAGGTGCCCGGGCTGGGGGAGAAGACCTTCGAGCAATGCGCCGGCTTCCTGCGTATTCCCCAGGGCGCCAATCCGCTGGACCGCACGGCGGTCCACCCCGAGCGTTACGACCTGGTGCGCCGGATGGCGGCGTCCCTGGGCTGTGAAGTAGAGGCCCTCATCAGCGACCCCGCCCTGCGGAAGCGCCTTTCCCTGCAGGACTTCGTAGACGGGGAGGTAGGCCTGCCCACCCTGCGCGACATCCTCGCCGAGCTGGAAAAGCCCGGGCGCGACCCCCGCGGCGAGGCGGTGGTGTTCGAGTATGCGGAGGGTATCAGCCGGGTAGAAGACCTCAAGCCCGGCATGGAGCTGCCCGGCGTCGTCACCAACATCACCAATTTCGGGGTCTTTGTCGACGTGGGGGTCAAGCAGGACGGCCTGGTCCACATCTCGGAGCTCAGCCAACGCTATGTCCGTCATCCCGGCGAGGTGGTCAAACTTCATGACAAGGTCCGGGTGACGGTGCTGGAAGTAGATGTCGCCAGAAAGCGCATTTCCCTGAGCATACGACAGGCGGCAGGCGCCGGGGAAGCATCGCCCCGGGGCGGCCGGAAAAAGGAAGGACCC
>CBINPH010000254.1:0-4991 GCA_966252445.1 uncultured Chitinophagaceae bacterium
CGTCATAGCCCATACTCGCTATGCCCACCTGGGGCTTCGCCAGGTCCTCGTCGGTGAGGCCGATGCCGTAAAGCATGGCCTGGGCGGCCGGCTGGGTCTTGTCCTGGGTGATCTGCTTGCTGTACTTGTTCAATTCCATATGTCGTGCTTTGTTGCTTTGCGGGGTTGACCCATATGCATAAAAAAATCGCCTTCCCTAACGGGAGGAGGAAGGCGATTCATGAATGTTGTACCGGATTGGTTCTTTATCAATGCATTCCTCCATGCGCAGAAACCGTCACGACCACCAGAATGACATTCACCACCCCGTACAGAACGGGGGCGATACCATCCGAAACCAGCCGAACACTATGGAGCATCCAACGCATGAAAAAAGTTTAATAAAAGGGGCAGTGCAAATGTAAGCGTTGTGGAAAACAACAGGTAGCAGCCCCCATGATTTTTAACGGAAATTTAAAAAATCGGTGGTTATTTAAATAAATATCAAAAAAACAGGCTTTTTTTGCGCCAGTAAACCCATCCCTCAGTCGAGCATAAGCTCCACCACAGGGATCTCATAGGGCGGCTTCAGCTGGGGAATATCCAGCACGATGTCGTCTCCCGACGCCTTGTATTTTAACTCGGAATGGTCGTTGAGGAACTGGGCGTACTTGATCTTGCCGTTGTAGCCCGGAAGCACCAGGGAGCCTGAAGCCGGATAGTCGAACAGGAACAGGTACAGCCGGCGTTTCTCAGGATTGTAACTGATCTTGGTGCCTTCGGGGACCTTGAAGGAAGGAGGCGCGAAGGTGCAGTGGTAGATGGCGTCGCTGTTGGCCTGCATCCAGTAAGCCATGGAATCCAGGGCCCGGGTGGCGCGGTAGTCGAATTCTCCACGGCCGGTGGGGCCCACATTGAGGATCAGGTTACCCCCGTTGGAGACCGAGGAGATCAGCAGGTCCAGCAACTGACGGTGGGTCTTCCAGGAGGTTTCGTCGCGGTAATAACCCCAGGAGCCGGAGAAGGTCTGGCAGGTCTCCCAGGTCTTGCCCCTGTACTTGACCAGGGTTTCGGGCTTCACCTGCTCCGGGGTCTCGAAATCGTAGCCGTCGGCATAGTCGTTCAGGTCCATGCGGTTGTCGACGATGATGCCGGGCTGCAGCTTGCGGATCATCTTCAGGAGCTCCACCGAGCCCCAGTCGTCCCTGCCCTTGCCGAACTGGCCGGGAAAGGAGAAGTCCAGCCAGAGGATGTCGATCTTCCCGTAGTTGGTGAGCAGCTCCCTGATCTGGTTGCGCAGGTATTGGCGGTATACGTTCATGTCCCTGCCCTGGTTCATGCGGGCGTAGGCGGCCGAATCCTTCTCATCGCGGGGCCGCTGGGGATGCACCCGGTCGATGGTATAATCGGGATGATGCCAGTCGATCAGGGAATAATAAAAGCCCACCTTAATCCCCTCGGCCCGGAAGGCGTTCACGAACTCCCTGACCAGGTCCCTGTGCGCCTTGGTGTTGGTAGCCTTGTAGTCGGTGTATTTGGAGTCGAACAGGCAGAACCCTTCATGGTGTTTGCTGGTCAGCACGGCATATTTCATGCCGGCAGCCTTGGCCTCCTTGGCCCAGGTCCTGGGGTCAAAATGGTCGGGGTCGAATTCGTCGAAATATTTCTGATATTGCACGTTGGTCAAGCGTTCCCTGTTCTTCACCCATTCGTGGCGCGCGGCTTCCGCATAGAGGCCCCAGTGGATGAACATGCCGAAGCGTGCATCCGTCCACCATTTCATTCGCTGGGCCTTCTGGGCCGCAGTTTCGTTAAAAATCTTTTTGGTCTGGGCATGGCCCGCAGCAAAGAGCAGCAGGCAGGCTGCCAGGAGGATAAACTTTACAGGCTTGTACATGGCTGTTTGGGTTTGTACGTGTAAGGGGAAACGCACGGCCCGCTCCGGCCCTCCCGGGCGGCCGCTTGTCGGCATCAAAGATAAGCGGCGCCCCGGCGCCCCGCTCCCGTTATTTTCCCTTATGTTGGTAGCATATTATCCGGCCGCGCCGGGGCGCCTGATTCAGGCATACAGCTCCTGCTCCTCGGTATAATAGGTCTTGCGGCCCGCCGCTGCCTTGTGATGGATAGGCTTTCCCGTGGGGCTGGTTTTCTTTTTCGGGTTGTGGATCTTCATGAAGTCGCGCAGCTCGCCGGCAATCAGGTCCGGCGCCTGGTGGAGGATCTCTTTTTCCGCCTGCTTCAGCACCCCGGGAATGGCATCGGCCAGGGCTTTGACGGCTGCCGGCGGGATCTTGTTGGCCTGTGAGAAAGGAGAAATACGCGCCTCCCAGAGAATCTCGTCGGCATAGGCGTTGCCGATGCCCCGCAGGACATGCTGGTCCAGCAGCAGGTTCTTGATGCGGGCGCGGCTGTCTGCCAGGACCTGGCTCAACATGTGCGGGGTGATGGACAAGGCGTCGGGGGCCTCGGGCTGCGGCGGATCCAGGGTGGCGGAAGCCCGCTGCTGGAAATCCGTCAGGGCCAGGCCCTGGGATTCCCCGAACCAGAGGGCCAGCAAGGTATGGGGCGGCAACTGCTGTTCCCCGAAACGGCGGAACTGCCCGTGCAGCATGAGGTGCACGCCCAACAGCCCACCGCCGGCAAAAGCGAGGCGCAGCTCCTTGCCCTCCCGGTATACCTTGCGCAAGACATGGCCGACCAGGGCCTTTTTCCAGGCTGGCTCCTGGCTTTTTTTCCTGGGGTCCTCTACCGCGAGGGCGGTGAGGGTCTGGCCGGAGAACAATTTGTCCAGGTTGCGGCTGATCACTTGCAAGTCGGGAAGCTCGGGCATGATGTGGCGGTTCAGTCAAACCAAAGGTACAACTCTTCCCCTATGGCTTCCACCAGCCCCTTGTCCCCGACCGTATCCATTTTCCACCCGCTTTTCATGCAGCGGATGATGCCCAGGTTCTCATCGTTCAGGGTGATGTCCAGTTCGTCGCAGACCCCGTCGTGGCAGGTGGGTCCTATGGGGATCGCCTCCCCCACATAATGCGTCCCCCCATAATCGATGTCCAGGGGGATAGGCTCTTTTTCCAGCTGGGCGATCATTTCCCGCAGCCATTTTACCAGGTGGCGGCGCTGGGTCTTGGCCGTGGCGCTCCATTTGGGACTGCCCGCCCGCTTGTGGGCCAGCTTGACCTTGAGCCCGGTCATGGCGGTCGCGTAGTCGTCGGCGTTCAGCTTCTTGACGTGCTGGTGCGCCAGGATATACCAATGGTATTCGGTACCCACAGGCGCGCCCGACCCTTCGGGGGCATGCCCCACGCGGTGTTTGGGCACTGCGTAAGAGATCTCCCACAGGTCCGGAGTGATCTTCGTCTCTTTCCATCTGCCTTCTTCATAACGCCAGTGGTGGCTCCGGCCGATCTTCATGCCCGTATAGGCACGGCCCCCGAATGTTTTGACGGCGTCGTATCCCCTGGCCTTCCCCTTCGGTTTCACCGCGCGCGGGGCTTTCTTCGCCGCCTTTTTCCGGGTTTTGCTGGGTGCAGCCATGAACAACTTTTCCTGGATCACAACACATTCTGTGCCACCCGGGCCGCGGGGCTGGCATCATATTTAGACAGATACCCGCATGGGCAAGAAAATGGCTGCGGTGCATATCGGCACCTCCGGCTGGAGCTACAAGCACTGGCGGGAGCGCTTCTATCCGAAGGGCATGCGCCCGGAAGACTACCTGGCCTGGTATGCGCGGTCCTTCAACACCACGGAGATCAACACCAGTTTCTACCACCTGCCCCGCGCGTCCACCATTCGACACTGGGCAGATTCGGTGCGGCAAAGCTTCCGCTTTTGTCCGAAGATAAGCCGGTACATCACCCATATCAAGAAGCTCAACGATCCCGGGCAGACGCTGCCCCGCTTTTTCAAGCTTTTTGATCCGATACGGGCCCGCCTGGGCCCCGTGCTCGTGCAGTTGCCTCCCCAGCTGCCCTTCCATCCCGAGCGCGCTGACACCTTTTACAGGGCCCTGAAGACCTACAAAGGCTACCGCTTTGCCCTGGAGCCCCGCCACGACAGCTGGCTGGCCGCGGAGAGCCTGGCCCTGCTCCGCAGGTACCGGATCGCCTACGTCATCACCGAGTCGGGAGGGCGCTGGCCTACCGCCGACCTGGTCACGGCCCGGCATGTTTATGTCCGCTTCCACGGCCCCGGAGGTTATGACCGGCCCTATGCCGACAGTTTTCTGCACGCCTTCGCGGACAAAATCGCGCACTGGCGGGAAGCGGGGCTTACCGTCTGGGTGTTTTTCAACAACGACGGGCAGGCGCATGCCGTCCGCAACGCCCTCACCCTGCTCTCGTACACAGGAGGGTAGCCGCAGTTCCCTGGGGCGCAAAGGCCACAGTGGAGGGCGTATTTTCCCGGTGCAGGCCGCCAGGGGGCTTCGCGATCCCGGCTATATGCTCCGCGCCGATTGCGCTGTCTTTAGGGCCCAAGCCCCACCTTTCCGCCCTCCGTACCGACCATGACGGTAAAGGCGGCGTATGTCGCGCCCAACGGGGTGTAGACCAATCTCCTGGTGGTGGAAGCTGCCTGGGCCTTCCGGCAGGGGGCCGACCTCCTGGACTATGCCTTGCCGAAGGCGCCCTGAGGAATGCCGGGCGTATCCAGGAGCCAGGTTACACAGCGGTCGCCCTCGAGCAGGTAATGCAGGCTGAGCCGCGCCCTTGCGCCATCTTTGCTGAAGACTGCCGGAATCAGCCCCGCGGTGCCCACCGCAAACGGTTCCAGGATGATGTGCTTCCGGAAATCGAGCAGCCCCAGCCCATGCCATTTGAAAATCGCCTCTTTGGCGCTCCAGCACACCGTCAGGTGTTCGGTGCGGCGGCAGGGATCCAGAAAGGCCAGCTCCCCGTCGCTGAGGAACTTGTGCGCCACCTTATCGACCTTGGGATGGACCAGCTCCACGTCGACGCCGGTGCGGCCCTGGCGGCTGACGATGGCCACGGCATAATCCCCGCAATGCG
>CBINPH010000255.1:0-4964 GCA_966252445.1 uncultured Chitinophagaceae bacterium
GACCTGTTCAACCGTTGGGGCGTCAAAGGGATCAAGGTGGACTTCATGGACCGGGACGACCAGGCGGTCGTCAATTTTTACTGGCGTTGCGCCGAAGGTGCCGCCCGTCACCATTTGCTCGTCGACTATCATGGCGCTCATAAGCCTGCAGGCATCCAGCGTACCCTGCCCAATGTCGTGAACTTCGAAGGCGTCCCGGGTCTTGAGCAAGACAAATGGACGGACAGCATGGCTACCCCTCCGATGGCGGTCACCCTGCCATATATCCGCATGTTTGCCGGTCCCATGGACTACACGCCCGGGGCCATGCGCAATGCGCAGCGCCGCGATTTCCGGCCCATCAATGACAATCCCATGAGCCTGGGCACCCGGTGCCAGCAACTGGCCATGTACGTCCTCTTTGACGCACCCCTGCAAATGCTGGCCGACAACCCCACCGCATATGAGAAGGAACCGGAGTCGCTGGAGTTCATCACCAGTGTGCCGACCACCTGGGATGCCACCATCCCGCTGGACGGACAGGTGGGCGAATATGTGGTCATGGCGCGAAGAAAGGGGCAGGAATATTTTGTGGGAGCCATGAACAACTGGAGGGACCGCGACCTGACGATCGACCTGTCCTTTTTACCTGCGGGCAGCTATCATATGGTCCTGTTCCGCGACGGCATCAATGCAGACCGCAACGGTACCGATTACAAGCGTGAAGAACGGACCGTGACCAACAGGAGCCGTGTGCAGGTCGAGCTGGCATCCGGTGGCGGATGGGTGGCCAGGATCTACCCCTGATCATCCGGAACGCCTATCCCCCCAGCGGCAGCGTATACCCCATGATGCATGGTGTCTGAGGGACGCTTGCAAGCCGAGGCCAAACGCATGCATGATGCATGCATGATGCATGCAAGGTGGCTTTCATGCGCTCACCCGGGAAAGTTGACGCATGGCGCCGGGACGTCCACAGTTATGCTTTGCCTCCTTCTGCTTCGTCGTGCAGCTTGACGATGTCCTGGTCGAATTCGTACAAGCCGCCTTTGTTGCCTTTGTCCTCCCCGATGACCTTCATCTTGTCCAGCAGTCGGGTGGCCAGTGCCTCTTCTTCGAGCTGCTCGGCGACAAACCATTGCAGGAACTGGAAGGTGGGGTAGTCTTTTTCCTGCAGGCAGAGATCCACCAGGGCGTTGATCTCCCTGGAGTTGCCCCGTTCCTGTTGCAGCACGCTCTCGAAAAGGGCATGCAGGCTCGCCGGGTCATCGGGGGGCAGCCCCAGCGCTTCGACGCGGGCATGCCCGCCCCGCTGGTTGATGAACTGCAGCAGCTTCATCATGTGGCCACGCTCTTCCTGTACATGGGTAAACAGGAAGCGGGCGATCCCTTCGAAGCCCTGCACTTCGGCCCAGGAGCCGGCCGAGAGGTAAAACTGGGCAGCTTCTGCTTCCCGGGTCATCTGCGCGTTGAGCGCCTTTTCGACCTTTTCAGAGATGAGTCTTTCTTTCATGGGCGTGCCTTTATGGCAATATAACCTTTTTCCGGCGAACGGAGCCGCCGGTCGTTCTTCGGGGATTCCCTATTTTTGCCCGCAACCGGGATCAGCCCGGGCAAATCTGACATCATGATGTTTTCAGAGGTCATCGGGCAAGACGGGGTCAAAGCGTTCCTGTTGCAGGCGACGCAGCAGAACAGGCTGAGCCATGCCCTGCTCTTCGCCGCCCCCGAAGGGGCGGGCGGCCTCCCGATGGCGCTGGCCTTTTCCCGTTATGTGGTGTGTACGCAGAAAAAAGCCGGGGGAGCCTGCGGGCGCTGCGAGGCCTGCCACAAGGCCGCGGCGCTGATGCATGCCGACATCCATTTTTCCTATCCCATATTCCCCCGCAAGAGCGGGGAGAAGCCCGTGTGCACCGATTTCCTGGCCGAGTGGAGGGAGTTCGTGGGACAATACCCCTACGGCAGCACCTTCGACTGGCTGCAATTCATCGGCGCCGAAAACAAGCAGGGCAATATCCCCACGGCCGAATGCCACGATATCCTGCGGAAACTCAGCCTGAAAAGCTACGAAAGCGATTATAAGATCCTGATCATGTGGCGCCCCGAATACCTGGGCAAGGATGGCAACCGTCTCCTCAAGCTTATCGAGGAGCCTCCTGACAAGACCCTGATCGTCCTGGTGGCCGAGCAGCCCGAGCAGTTGCTCAGCACCATCCGGTCCCGCGCCCAGCTGGTTCGCCTGGCCCCCCTGTCTGAACAGGATATCGCGGATGCCCTGCGCGACCGTGCCGGCGCAACTCCGGAGCAGGCGCGGCAGATCGCCTTGCTGGCCGAGGGCAACTACCGGGAGGCCCTGCAGCTGCTGCAGCATCCGGCCGACGATCTTTTGGGCCTGCTGAGGCAATGGCTGAACGCCCTGATCACCAGGCGGGGCGAGCTCCTCCAGAAATGGATCGATGAGGTCACGGCCGCACCGATGGGGCGCGAGAAACAGAAGCAGTTCCTCAAATATTTCATCAACCTGCTGGAGCACAGCGTGCGGCTGCGCTACCTGGGGGCGGACCGCCTGCCCCTGCCGGAAAAGGAGCTGGATTTTGCCCTGCGCTTCCAGCGTCTGGCCGACGACCACCAGATCGAAGCGATTATCCGCGAGCTGGACCAGGCCTGCTTTCATATAGAACGCAACGCCCATGGGAAGATCCTGTTCCACGCCCTGTCCATCCGACTGCAGCATATTTTTTCCACCCCCCGTGCGGCATAGGACCTGAGCAGGGGCGCCCCGCAGACCGGCATTAGGCATTTCTGAAATAAATGTTAATTTTGTCCGAGACCTTTGTCTAAAAGGCCAAGTTCTTTGTACAGGAGATTAGTACTCAATCATATATAAAACACCGAGATCATGCCTTGTGGAAGTTGTGGAACTGGGGCGGACGGTAAACCGGCAGGATGCAGAAGTAACGGAGGGTGCAGTTCAGGGGGGTGCAACAGGCTAAACGTATTCAACTGGCTTGCCCCCATACCCCTGAGTGATCAGGCGACACCTTTTGATATCATAGAAGTCAGTTTCAATCATGGCAGCCGTAAAGATTTCTTTCGCAATACAAGCCGCCACCTTTTCGAAAAGGGGGAACGCATTGCCGTGGAAGGAGTCAGCGGGTTCGACGTGGGCGAAGTATCGCTTACGGGCGAGCTGGTCAAGCTGCAAATGAAGAAACGCAGGGTGCGGGACACCCCTGACCTCAAAAAAGTACTGCGCCGAGCTACCGACACCGACCTCGAAAAAATGCGCGCCAGCAAGGCGCGGGAAAACGAGACCCTGGTGCGCTCCCGCGCGATGGCGCGGCAGCTGGGCCTCGAAATGAAGCTGGCTGAAGTGGAGATACAGGCCGACGGCCGCAAAGCCACTTTTTACTATACCGCCGACGAAAGGGTGGACTTCAGGGAGCTCATCAAGCGGTATGCCTCCGAATTCCATGTCAAAGTAGAGATGCGCCAAATCGGCGCCCGCCAGGAAGCGGGCAAGGTGGGCGGCATCGGCTCCTGCGGACGCGAGCTCTGCTGCTCGACCTGGCTGACGGATTTCAAGTCGGTGAGCACCACCGCGGCCCGATACCAGAACCTGTCCATCAACCAGAGCAAGCTGTCCGGACAGTGCGGCCGCCTGAAATGCTGCCTCAATTACGAGCTGGATACCTACCTGGACGCCCTCAAAGACTTTCCCGAAGGGGCCGACACCCTGGAGACCGGGTCCGGTACCGCCTACCTCCAGAAAAAAGATATTTTCAAGAACCTCATGTGGTACGCCTACCGTACCAGCACCAAGCTGTACCCCCTCACCATCGCCCGCGTGAACGAGATCCTGGAGGCCAACCGCCGGGGTGAGAAGCCTGACGAGCTGAAGCCTGTGGAACTGGAGGTGGTGAAGAAGGGAGACGATGAGCATGTCTTTGTGGACGTGGTCGGGCAGATCAGCCTGCGCTCCCTGGAGCGGGCCAGCCGCAAGCGCAAGCAGCGCAGCGGCGCCCAGCAGAAGACCCGCCCGGGTGGGCGGGACGGCCAGGCCCAGGGCAAGCGTCCGCCTGCCGCCGGCGGGCGGCAGGGCCAGTCCCGTTCCGGACCCCGGCAGGGCGCCTCGGGAAACAACCCGCGTCCCCCGCGCCAGCAGCCTTCCGGCGGCGGCAAGCCACCGCGCAGCGGTGGTGCCCCACCGGGTGCCAAGGGCCCGGGCGGAACCCCCGGAACCCCCGGGGGCCATCCCGGCGGACGCCGCAGGAGATAATGCCGGAAAGGCGCTCTCTCTTTTGACCAGGGGAGGCCTCCCGGCTTGCAGCCGTCGGGGGCCTGGGGTATTCGGCGGGCAAGGCGTACATTCACGAACGGAACCCAACCGCTCAGGCAGAACCCATACATGCGATCAGCCGCCAAGCTTTCTACCTTCGACCTGACCATGATCGTGGTCAGCCTGGTGATCGGCATGGGCATCTTCAAGACCCCCTCCAACGTGGCGGCCGCCTCATCTTCCCCGGCTATTTTTTTCGGAGCCTGGCTGGCCGGAGGGGCGGTGGCCCTTTGCGGAGCGCTGACCTATGCGGAGATCGGCTCTCGCTATCCCGTCACGGGCGGGTATTACCAGATTTTTTCCTACGGGTACCATCCGGCCCTGGCCTTCATGGTGAACGGCATCATCCTGGTGTCCAATGCAGCGTCTACCGCTGCCGTAGCCCTCATAGGCGCAGAATATGTGGTGGGGCTCCTGCACCGGTCGGGACCGCCGTCCCTGCCGCTGCAGCAAGCGGTGGCGATCGTCTCCATCCTGCTTTTTTATACCGTCAACCTGCTGGGCCTGCGCATGAGCTCCAGGACGCAGAACCTGCTGATGGTGGTGAAGATCGCTATGGTGGGGCTGCTCATCATGGCTGTGTTCTTTCCCCATGCCAGCCACGCGCTGCGACTGCAGCCGCCGGCCGACCGCCTGCAGGCGGTGC
>CBINPH010000256.1:0-4911 GCA_966252445.1 uncultured Chitinophagaceae bacterium
TTCTCCATGCGTGATGTTGGCGCCCAGGTGGCCCGCCAGGAGCAGACAGGCGGCCACGAGCCCTCCGGCGATCTTGCCGGCGAGGGGCTGGGGCCGGGCACTGTGCTTATACACATAATAGGCATAGGACAGGTACGCAATAGCCACCCCGGCCCATTTATGCCACTGCACCGCCGGGCCTTCATACCCTCCCTGCAGGGAGAGCAGCATACCCATAATGGCCGTCAGCATGGCCGAGAGGGCGCCGGTGATCCACAGGGCCCGGTCCACTCGCCGGTACTGGTCCCGGAACGCGGCTTCTCTGCGCAGCGGCAGCCATTCCCAAAGCACGGCCATCAACAGCAACACAATGGGGAAATGCAGCAGCAGCGGATGCATGCGCCCCAGCACCTGCATCCAGACAGGCTCGACGATCTTATCTCCGAAGATGAGCAGGAAAAGCAGGAACAGGTTACCCGCAAACAATACACTTTCCCCCAGCGAGGTCCATTTCTTCATTCCAATCCGGGTGTTATCAGGTCAGTTAAACACGGGTGAACTTGTAGGGATATACCTTGCCGGAATTCCACTGGGCCACATAGAGGTTCTCGTCATCATCCACGCAGACGTCGTGGGGATGGACAAAGATCTTGTCGGTCTGGGTCATGAGCTGCAGCTGGCCGTCCTGGTAGACCGGCGCCGACCCGCCGATGTTGGATACTACCTTGTTGTCCTTATCCAGGATGGTGACGAAGCCGCTGCCGGCCTTGCTC
Source organism: uncultured Chitinophagaceae bacterium (assembly GCA_966252445.1). Classification (GTDB taxonomy): domain Bacteria; phylum Bacteroidota; class Bacteroidia; order Chitinophagales; family Chitinophagaceae; genus CBINPH01. The sequence continues at coordinate 753 of CBINPH010000256.1, forward strand.
ATGTCCGGAGAGCGCAGCACCGCCGCATAGAGGTGATCTCCATGGATCACCGGGCGGCAGACGCATGCACCCGGAAGCTTGAGGACATCCAGCAGGTTCCCCTCCAGGTCAAAACGCTTGAAGCAGGTGCGGGTGCGGTCCGTAATCAGCAGCACGGGCTTTTCGCCCCGGTGGTCGGTGAGGATACCATGGGCGTTGTCCAGGTGAGCGTCTCCTTCACCCCGGCCACCGAAGAACTGCTGCAGCTTGCCGCTGTGGTCATACCGCATGATATATTGCGCGCCATAACCATCGGCGATCAGGAAGTCGCCGTTGCGGGTCACCGTCGTCTCGGTAGGCACAAATTCCTCTTTCTTGTGATAAACCCCTGTCTCTGCCGGATAATCAATGGTCATGATGATGCGGCCGTTCAGGGTCGTCTTGAACACCTGGTGGCGCACCGTGTCGGTAATAAAGAGGAACTCCTCTCCGTTCTCATCCACCAGGGTCAGGCCATGCGCCCCGGGAAACTCATGCCCCCAGAAATCGAGGAGCTTGCCCTTCTTGCTGTATATGAGAATGTTGTTCTTCGTCTCGTTGGTCAGCAGGATAATGCGGCCCTTGCTGTCCTGCACCATCTCGTGGCAATCGTTGACCGGATGGGTGTGGGGGTCCAGGGTGCCCCAGGTCTTGTCCATGCGGTAGCGGCGGTCATGCTGCCCGTAAATAGGCCCTTTGGGACGGGCCAACAGGTCCCGGGTGATGAAAAAACCCGCCGTGGCGAGAGACGAAGACTGGATAAAGTTCCTTCTGTTCATGAGTTGTCCTGTAAGGCTTTAGGTTAGGCAAGAATATCCCTGACGACCTTCCCGCTGACATCGGTCAGCCGGAAACGGCGGCCCTGGTATTTATAGGTCAGTTTCTCGTGGTTCAGCCCCAGCTGATGGAGTACCGTGGCCTGGAAGTCATGGACATGGACCGGGTCGCGGATGATGTTGTACCCGAACTCGTCCGTCTCACCATAGACCATGCCCCCCTTGATGCCTCCGCCGGCCATCCAGATGGAAAAACAACGGGGATGATGATCGCGGCCATAGTTGTCCACGGTCATCTTGCCCTGGCAGTAGTTGGTGCGGCCGAATTCGCCGCCCCAGATCACCAGGGTCTCGTCGAGCAGGCCGCGCTGCTTCAGGTCCGTGATCAGTGCCGCAGAAGGCTGATCCACGTCCTTGGCCTGCCCCGCCATTTCGTTGGGCAGGTTGCCGTGCTGGTCCCAGCCCTGGTGGTAGAGCTGGATGAAGCGCACCCCGCTCTCGGAAAGCTTGCGGGCGAGCAGGCAGTTGGCTGCATAAGTGCCCGGCACCAGGCAGTCGGGGCCGTACATTTTAATAATGCTGTCCGGCTCCCGGGAAACGTCCATGATCTCGGGTACGGCTGTCTGCATGCGATAGGCCATCTCGTACTGCTGGATCCGGGTGGCGATCTCCGGATCACCGTAATCCTGGTAGGCCATGTGGTTCAGCTCCGATACCTTGTCCAGCATTTTACGGCGGTTGCTTTTGCTCATGCCGTCGGGATCATTAAGGTACAGGATGGGGTTGTCCCCGCTGCTGAACTGTACGCCCTGGTGGATGGAGGGCAGGAAGCCGTTGCTCCACAGCTTGGAATACACACCTTGCCCGTTCCCTTTCCCGCGGGACAACAAGACACAAAAAGCGGGGAGGTTGCCGTTCTCGGTGCCGAGCCCATAGCTCACCCAGGAGCCCATGGAGGGGCGGTTGCCCTGCTGCGCGCCCGTCTGGAAAAAGGTCAGCGCAGGATCATGGTTGATCGCTTCGGTGTACAGGGAGCGGATGATGCAGATGTCGTCGGCGATGGAGGCGATATGGGGAAATTTTTCGCTGATCCAGGCGCCGGACTGCCCGTATTGCTTAAAGTCGTAAAAGGATCCCACCAGCGGGAACGAACTCTGGCCGGCGGTCATCCCGGTCAGCCGCTGGCCCATGCGGATCGAGGCGGGCAGTTCCTGCCCCATCATCTGTTTCAGCTTGGGCTTATAGTCAAAGGTCTCGAGCTGGGAAGGGGCCCCGTTTTGGAACAGGTAGATCACCCGCTTGGCCTTCGGCGCAAACTGTGGCAATCCCGTCGCCAGCTCGTCCTCGCTGTTGCCTCCCCAGTCCAGGATGCCCGGGATCAGCAGCGACCCCAGGGCCGCCGTCCCCAGCCCCAGGCTAAGCCTGGACAGAAAGCGGCGTCGGTTCATGTTCAAGCCGTACTCAAAAACTTCTTTTTCCATGGCATTATGTTTTGGTGATGGCCTCGTCCATATTGTATATGGTGCTGACCACCTGCATGAAAGCCGCCAGGGTTACCGGCTCCAGGCCGGGCTCCTGCGGATATTCTCCCACCTGGATGATCTTCCCGGCTTCTTCCGGGTGAGCCTTGAAATATGCACGTTGTTCATCCCAGAAGTTCTCCAGGAGCTTTTTTTCTTCCGCTGCAGGGTGACGGCATATGATCAGGCGGAAGGCCCGAACCAGTTTCGCCGAATCCGGCAGTTGCTCTTTCAACAAACGCCCGGCGAGGACACGGGAGGCCTCAAGCACGGTCGGGTCGTTCATCATCACCAGGGCCTGCAGGGGCGTATTGGTCCGCAGGCGGCTCATCTCGCAGACGTCGCGGTTGCTGGCATCGAAGATGAGCATCACCGGTGGAGGCACGGTCAGCTTGATGAAGGAGTACAGTCCACGGCGGTACAACGCCTCCCCGTGGTCCTGCTTGTAGGTCGCCAGCACCCCCCTTCCCGAGGTCGCGGCTTCCCACAACCCGGACGGCTGGTAAGGCTTCACGCTGGGGCCGCCGATTTTGGGCACCAGGAGCCCGCTGCTGGCCAGCACCATGTCCCGGACCAGCTCGGCAGGAAGCCTGGTCCTGGGCCCGTGCATCAGGTATTCATTCTCAGGATCGAGGGCCAGTTTCTCGGGGGTGGTGACCGTGGATTGACGGTAGGACGCCGACATGACAATTTGCTTGACGAGACGTTTGACGTTCCAGCCATGCTCACGGAAGTCGACGGCCAGCCAGTCCAGGAGGGCCGGATGCGAAGGCAGGGAGCCCTGCATGCCAAAATCCTCCACCGACTTGACGATCCCCCGCCCGAACATCAGCCGCCAGATGTTGTTGACCATCACGCGGGCGGTCAACGGGTTGCGGGGATCAAAGGACCACTCGGCCAGGCCGAGGCGGTTCCGGGGGTATCGGGTCGTGTCAAAGGACATGATGGCCGGCGGAGTCCGCGGCCAGACCTGGTCGGCCGGGGCATCGTAGTTCCCGCGGGTCAGCAAAAAGGTCTTGCGGCCCGAATCCGGAGGCAATTCACCCATCACCGACACCATCAACTGGCTCGTATCGGGGGCATGGATATAGGACATGATGTTCTCCACTTCCTGGTGGGAGATCTTCATGATGGGCGTCTTGGCCGGTTTGGAAACCGAGACATCCCCCTCGTAGCCTTTCTCGTAGGAGTTGTTGAAGAAGGCGTACAGGGAATAATAGTCCTTCTGGCTGATGGGATCATATTTATGGTCGTGGCAGCGTGCGCACTTAACCGTCATGCCGATCACAGCCTTCCCGTAGGTATCTGTCTTATCCGCCACATACGCGACCCGGTATTCCTCGGGGATCACCCCACCTTCTTCCGTATATTTATGGTTGCGGCAGAAAGCCGTCGCCAGGATCTGCTCAGGGGTAGGGTTCGGCAACAGATCGCCTGCCAGCTGCCAGGTGATGAACTGGTTATAAGGCATGTTCTCGTTAAAGGCATGGATCACCCAGTCCCGCCAGGGCCATTGGCTGCGTATATTGTCATCCTGATAGCCGTAGGAGTCGGCATAACGACCCACATCCATCCAGTACACCGCCATGCGCTCGCCATATGCCTTGCTCGCCAACAAGGTGTCGATGATGTGTTCGTAGGCATCCGCAGAGCTGTCCTGCAGGAAACGGTCCATCATGGACAGGCTGGGCGGCAGCCCCGTGATATCCATAGAGACGCGCTTCAACAGGCGCTCCTTGTCTTCTTCCGGGTTGGGCGACCAGCCGGCCTGCTCCAGCTTGTGCAGGACGAAATGGTCAATCTCATTGCGGACCCAGGATTTATCGGTCACTTCGGGGACGGGGG
>CBINPH010000257.1:0-4905 GCA_966252445.1 uncultured Chitinophagaceae bacterium
ACCCGGAATTATATACCTTTCTCGTCTCGGAGTACGGGCGCCAGGGTGGGTCGCCGCAGCTGAAAGACCTGAATGCACAGCTCAACATGATGGACGCTGCCGCCGACCGGTTCTACCCCTATTCCGCCAAAGTGTTCCTGCAACAACGCGGCCTCACCATCTCGACAACCTGCCGGCTGCCCATCCGCCGGATGAGGGCCGAGGACCGGAAACGGCTGGAGGACCTGATGCAGGTTTTCCGGCGTACCGCCGAAAACATCGATATTCCCATCGGTATCTCGCCCCAGCTGGCGGACACCGGAACACGTTAAACAAATGCGCATGGACCAATCCATGGAGGCTATGGCCCTCCCGTCAACCCGCCTGTATTCCCTGGACGCCCTACGCGGCTTCGATATGCTCTGGATCATGGGCGCCGACGAAGTCTTTCATGAGCTCGCCAAGGCCAGCGGGTCCTCTTTCTGGGGTGTCGTGGCCAATCAGTTCACCCATCCCGCCTGGAACGGCTTTCATTTTTACGACCTTATCTTCCCGCTCTTTTTGTTCATGGCGGGGGTGGCGACGCCCTATTCCATGGCCAGCCGGCGGCGCAAAGGGGCCTCCACCACCGACATCCTGCGGCATGTGGTGGTCCGCGGCCTCGTGCTGGTGCTGCTGGGTATCATCTACAACAACGGGCTGGTCTGGCGCCCCCTGGCGGAGATGCGCTTTGGCAGCGTGCTGGGCCGGATAGGGCTGGCTTACATGTTCGCCAATATCATATACCTGTACGCCGGGCGGCGCTGGCAATATGTATGGTTTGGCGGCCTGCTGATCGGCTACTGGCTGCTGCTGACCTTTAACTCGGCGCCCGGCTTTCCCGCCGGTGACCTGACCATGGAAGGTAATTTCGCTTCATACCTCGACCGGCTTCTGCTTCCGGGCCGTCTCTACGAAAAGATTCACGACCCGGAGGGACTGGCCTCCACCATCCCTGCCATTGCCACGGGCCTGCTGGGCATCTTTGCCGGCACCCTGCTGAAAGAAGGCCGCATGCCCCCCGCCCGCAAGGCGCTGTGGCTGGCCGCGGGCGGCGTGGTCGCCCTGGTCCTGGCCCAGGTATGGAATATAGTTTTCCCCATCAACAAAAACCTCTGGACCAGCTCGTTCGTGCTGCGGACCGGAGGCATCAGCCTGCTGCTGCTGTCCTTATTCTATTTCATCATCGATGTTAAAGGGCATCGGCGATGGGCCTTTTTCTTCAAGGTCATTGGGATGAACTCCATTCTCATCTACATGTCAGGGGACTTCATCAACTGGTCCTATACGACGAAAGCCCTTTTCCAGTGGCTGGGGCAGTGGGTCGGAGAGCCCTACAGCGGGGCCGTGATGGCCATATGCGCCATAGGCGTTCAATGGATGTTCCTCTATGTCCTGTACCGGAAAAAAATATTCCTGCGGGTGTGAGCGGGCCGATCAGCAGCCGATGCGCTTCTCCACCAGGTAATGATTGCGCTCGGGCGCGTTGCGGCTGATGAGCTCCGCCAGGAAACCCGTCAGAAAAAGCTGGGCCCCCACGATAATGGATATCAGGCCCAGGAAGAAAATGGGCCGGTCGGTCATGTTGTATACCTGGAAGAAAAATTTGGCGATGCCCAGGTAGACCCAGATGCAGAAACCCACGAAAAAGACCACCGTGCCCAGGGTGCCGAAAAAATGCATCGGCTTTTTCCCGAACCTGCCCACAAACATGATCGACATCAGGTCCAGGAACCCGTTGATGAAACGTTCGAGGCCGAACTTGGACACGCCGAACTGGCGGGGGCGGTGCTCCACGACCTTTTCCCCAATCTTCCGGAAACCGCTCCATTTGGCGATGACGGGAATGTAGCGGTGCATCTCCCCGTACACTTCGATGGACTTGACGACATTCTTGCTGTAAGCCTTCAGGCCGCAGTTGAAATCGTGCAGTTTGATGCCGGTGACCCGCTTGGTCACCCCGTTAAAGAAGCGGGAAGGTATGGTCTTGCCCAGGGGGTCATGGCGCTTTTTCTTCCAGCCGCTCACCAGGTCATAGCCATCTTGCCGGATCATGCGATAGAGTTCGGGGATCTCATCGGCGCTGTCCTGCAGATCGGCGTCCATGGTAATGACGACGTTGCCGTTGCAGACGCGAAAGCCTTCGTTGAGGGCGGCAGACTTGCCATAGTTTCGCTGGAAGCGGATGCCTTTGAAACGGCTGTCCTCCACGGACTGCCGTTCGATAAAAGCCCAGGAGCCATCCGTGCTCCCGTCGTCGACGAGGATCACTTCATAGCTGAAGCCATGGGCAGCCATGACGCGGCTTATCCACGCGCAGAGCTCCGGCAAGGATTCCTCTTCATTGAAAAGGGGTATGATCACGGATAGGTCCATAGCTTGCTTATGCACCGCCCCCTGCCGGTTTCTTTTTGGCGACGCCGGCCCCGATGAGGGACCCGATACAGCCGATAAACAAAGACTGTAAGATGCTGCCGCCAATGGCCGAGATGGTGAAAAACCGCTTCGTCACACCCATAGCCTTGTTGATCTGATCTTCGGTCAGCTGTCTATTTTGCGCCATCTTCTCCCTGATCATTTCCAGCATCATTGTTTTATAATCAGGCACCACCCAGATAAAGATAGCGAGGAACACGATAAAAATGCAGGTGGCTACGCAGGTCGTCTTGAACCCCGTCGCAAACAGGTTGCCGTAGGTAATATGCCCATCCAGCGCTTTGGCATGGTTGATCTGGGCAATAATAAGCAGCACAATCAGGACCAAAGCAGGTAGTAATCCCAGGGACCTGTTGGTCGCAAACCCGAACACATACAGTACCACAAATATCAGCACCATGATGACACCGATCAGGATGCCAAATGTCAGATGGGTTTTGGGTGCAGCGGTTTCGTTTTCCATAGTTAAGGATTTTACAAAGTCAGGAATTGACACGCATGTGGCCATCCAGGACGGTTCCCCGCACCCGGCCCTTCAACGTCTTGCCGAGAAAGGGACTGTTCCGGGATCGGGAAGCCAGGTGCTCCTGTTCGAACACCCATTCGGCATCCGGATCGAACAAGGTCAGGTTGGCCGGCTGTCCCTGCTCGAGCCGGGGCACCGGTATACCGAACACCTGCCGGGGGCCGGTGGTTAGCATGGCGATCTTCCGCTCCAGGCTCAGCTCCGGCAGGGCCAGGCCCAGCACGCCGAAGGCGCTCTCCAGGCCGATCATGCCTTCTCCCGCGTACTCAAATTCCTTTTGCTTGCTGTCGGGGTCCTGCGGGTGATGGTGGGTGGCGAAACAGTCGACCCAGCCATCCATCACGGCCTGGCGCAAGCCGGCCACTTCAGCCTGGTCCCTGAGGGGTGGATTCACCTTGAGGTGGCTGTCATACCCCTGAAGGGCGCTGTCATCCAGCAGGAGGTGGTGCGGCGTCACGGAACAGGTGACCTGCAGGCCCGCCTCCCGGGCTTGCCGGATCAGCTCGGCCGAACGGCGCAGCGAGATGCCGGTGACGTGCATGCGGGATCCGGTATAGCGCAGCAGCTCCAGATCCCTTTTCAACAGGATCTCCTCGGCGATGGCGGCCTTGCCGGGCATCCCCAGCCTGGTAGACCAGAGGCCTTCATGCATGAGGCCATGCTGCGAAATGCTGATGTCTTCGGGTATCTGGATGATTACTCCATCGAAGGCTTTGACATACTGCAGGGCTTTCAGCAAGAGCCCGGAGGACTGCAAGGGAGAGAGCCCGTCGGAGAAGGCTATGGCGCCGCTCTGCCACATCTCGTACATCTCAGCCAGCGCGGCACCTTCAAGGTCCCGGCTGACGGCTCCGATGGGCCGCACGCGCACGGGCAGGGAAGCTGTCCGGCGAACGACATATTCCACCATGGATTTGGACTGCAGGGGCGGCTGCGTGTCGGGAATGACCAGGACCTCGGTGTATCCTCCGGCTGCGGCGGCATCGGCCCCGCTGCCCAGGTCTTCCTTATATTCATATCCCGGATCACAAAAATGGGCGAAAACATCCATCCAGCCTGGAGACACATGTAGCTGCTCACCTTCCACGACTTGGTCGGCCTCCCTGTCCGGAAGCCGTTCGGCGATTTCGCCAATGATGCCTCCCTCGATCCAAATATCCCTGATCATCCCGTTCAGTGGCTGTCCCGGTGCGATGATCCTGGCCTTCTTGATCCAAATGCGCATGAAATCCGCGTTATGGCGTCTGCAATGATTTGTTGGCTGCGGGGGCTGCACTGAACGGCTACCGGCGGCGGCCCGAATCCAGCAGAAACGGAACAAAAGTAAGAAAAAGTTGAGAAGCCCTCTGAGCGGCATCATGTTGTCCGCTGAATCACAAGGTTTTTAGGGAAATTATGCCTATTTTTGCCCCTCTCCGGCTCTGGAGGCAAACCGCCACTCCGGAGGCGATCTTTTCTTCAGGGTCCCGTGGCCGAGTGGCTAGGCGCAGGTCTGCAAAACCTTTTACAGCGGTTCGAATCCGCTCGGGACCTCCTTACGAAATTAACAATCAGTTACTTAAAATAATCTCCGGGTAAAATCGGAGGGCATAATCCCTTCCTATCTCCAGCTCCGCCCGGAGCATTTGTTTCACCCACTGCTTGTAGTGGTCATTGAAAAAGGAATTGAACCCTTCCTCGTTTGTACACTGCCTGAAGACGTCCTTAGGAAGTTTGTTTTCTTCTTCCAGAATTGTAAAATTAAACGTTAAAAAATCCGAAGCCAAATTGCCTGTCGGACTCGTCAGACTCACTCTGCTCGGTTCCGCTACGCTCCATCTCACTCCGCTTCGCGTCACGGCGAGCATAACTCTTAAAACAGTTAATAAAACCCTATTTACACAGACTATTAAACGCTACCGCCTACAAATGGCCTGCCGCTATGT
>CBINPH010000258.1:0-4894 GCA_966252445.1 uncultured Chitinophagaceae bacterium
GATACTGCGCAGACCAGAAGAAAGCTATGGCATTGTATGTCAACGACTTATACGCAACCTGTGCCAACAGCCTGCCCGGCCCTTTCCCGATAAGAAAAGGATTATTCCGCATTCCGCAAATGCAGGACCGGTCAGGGCGCCGCTCAGGGCATCAGGAGTTTTTTCAGGTAGGCCGGATAGCTGTTGCGGTCCATGCTTCCATCGCCCTTGGTGATGCTGTCTCCGAAGCAGACCACGCGGTGCCGGGGCAGGTCATGATCAACCATATACCGGTATACGGCAAGCGCTATAGCGCGGTAACCGTCGGGCGTGGGATGAATGCCATCGGTCATGCCACTGTTGGCGGTATTGCGGATATAACTGCTTTTGCCGGTGCCGACGGCCCCGATGGCCGCAAAGACATGATGGATATCCAAGAGGTCGACCTTCTTCTCGGCAGCTATCTCCCCAATGGCGGCATTCATGGCTGCCAGCCGGCCTTCAGGGCCTTCGGGTCCGTAAAAGGCTCGCGGGTGACGGGTAAACAAATAGGGCGGATACATCGGAAGCACGTTCAGCAGCAGGACCGCCGAGCCCGCTTTCCTTAGGGTGTCGATGATCCGCCGGAGGTTTTGCCGGTAGGTTTCCAGGGGAATGTATTTGACGCTGTTCATGTCATTGGTGCCGATCATCAGGACGGTCAGGTCGGGGTGATGACTTAGGCAATCCCTGCCGATGCGGGCCAGCAGGTCCCTGGTATTGTTACCTCCGACGCCGGCGTTGATGACCACGGCGCTGCTGTCCTGGGCGGAGGCCATGGGAACGGCCAAAAGTACCAGCAAGGACCACAGTACAAAGCATTTGATCGAGTTCATGACAGCAGTGTTGAATGAATTGTCCTACGGGGCTACGACCGGCGGTACGCCAGGCGCTGTCCCGAATGCCTGAAGAAAAACAACCAGCCTGCATAAGCCAGAGCCAGGCATACCCCGCTCCACAGCGCCACCATATAGGGCAACTGGAAGCCTTCCGGTGCAAAAAGTATATAGGTCAGGGTCACCACGGTCATAAACAGCGCAGGTACCAGTGCAATCCAGTAATTCTTTCCTTCCTCCAGCAGGTAACTGGTGATGACCCAAAGGGTCACGGCGGCAATGGTCTGGTTGGCCCAGGCGAAATAACGCCAGACGATCCCGAAATCGATCAGGGTCAGCATAAACCCGACCAGGAAAATGGGCAGGCTGATGATCAGGCGCCGGCCTATACCGCCCTGCTTCCAGCGGAGGAAGTCCGCGATGGTCAGCCGCGCTCCGCGGAAGGCGGTGTCCCCGGAGGTGATGGGCGCCACCACCACGCCGATGATGATCAGTACGGATCCGAAGCGCCCCAGCAATCCCTGTGAGACGGCGCTGACCACATAGGCCGCATTGCCCTGTTGTTCGGCCATGACGCCGTTGAGGGCTCCTACCCCTCCGAAAAAGCACATCGAGACGGCGGCCCAGATCATGGCGACAACGGCTTCGGCCACCATGGCTCCGTAAAAGATCCGGCGCCCTTGTTTCTCATGGACGATGCAACGGGCCATCATGGGTGACTGCGTAGCATGGAATCCTGACACGGCCCCGCAGGCGATCGTGATGAACAACATCGGAAAAACCGGGAAGTGCGCCGCATCCCGGTGCTGGTTGTGGAAGCTGTCCAGGTTGAGTTCGGGGATCTGCAGCCCCTTGGTGAGCAGGGTGATGAACACCAGGATAGCCATCAGAAAAAGGCAAAGGCCGAACACCGGATAGAGCTTGCCGATGATCTTGTCGATGGGCAACAGGGTGGCCAGGATGTAATAGGCCAGGATCACCCAGACCCAGAACTGCATATCGGCCATGCCGCCCCACAGGGCCGTTCCCCCCGTGAGGTCTCCGAGGATCTTGGCCGGGCCGGTGATAAATACCGCCCCCACGAGGATCAGGACCACTACGGTGAATACGCGCATAAACTGCCGGGCACCGCCGCCCAGGTATTGGCCTGCCGTTTCCGGGATGCTCCTGCCGCCGCTGCGCACCGACAACATGCCGGAAAAATAATCGTGGATGCCTCCGCCCAGCAGCGCACCCAGCACGATCCACAGAAAAGCTACCGGTCCCCACATGGCTCCGGCGATCGCGCCAAAGATGGGACCCAGGCCGGCGATGTTGAGAAACTGGATCAGGAAGACCTTCCATCCCGGCAGGGGGACATAATCCACGCCGTCGGCCATCGTGACGGCCGGTGTAGGCCGTGCCTTGTCGGCCCCGAAGACCCGCTCCGCATAGCGGGAATAGAAAAAGTAACCGCTCAGCAGCACCGCCAGGCAAACGAAAAATGTGATCATGTGCTTTGAGGTTTAATGCCCTGGGTGGACGACGTGTGTATAAAAGTCTTTGTCAAGGACGGGATCTTCGTTCAGCCAGCGCTGCAGCAGGTCCACCGGCACTTCCTGCACGGAGACCCCGCGGTCCATGGCCATCACAGCAGCCAGGGCAGCGGACTGGCCCAACACCATGAACACCGGTTCCATCCGTATAGAGCCATAGGCGATGTGCGATGCCGACAAACAAACCGGCACCAGCAAATTGGTACACTCCGTGCGCCTGGGGGTCAGGGCACGGTAGGCAATGGGGTATGGCTTGAAACCACCTACTTCCACATTGCCTTCATTCTTGACCATCCCATTGACCACGATACGCTGGCAGTTGTGGCTGTCCATGGTATAGGCCGCCAACCCCACGCCGTCGTTCACCTTTGCGTCGCCGCGGCAGTTGTGCTCGGTCATGACATACTCGCCGATCATGCGCCGGCCCTCCCGTACATACAAGATGGGCGTAAAATGGCCGAAGGCTTCATATTCATCCTTGGGGTAGCCCCACGCCTGTATGAATGTACGAATCTCCGCCGGAACGCGCGGGTCGGTTTGCAGAAAATACAAGAGCCCTTTGGTATAGGCCATGTGCGCCTGGAAGATTTTTTCCCTGTCCCTGTAGCTGGCCTCGGGCCAGGCATAATTCATGCCGATCATGTCGGTGGAAAAGCCGCCCCGGTTGTTGATGTCGGTCTTGCGGTTGGGCATGCGGCTCCAGATAAAATACTGGCTGATCTTCCGCATGGACGGCTGGGCATTGAACAGGCGCACCAGCAATTCATAGCGCGCCGGATCGTAGCCCTCAGGGCGCGTGATGGGAATACGGTTCTCGGCGCTGTCGGTCAGGCAGATGCGGAAGTTATAGGCCTGGATCCGTTTGTCAGCAGTGCCTGTTTCCGCCGGCGGGTCGGAGCTGATACCCCACAACAGGCCGCTGGAGGGGTTGCCCGGCTCCTTGTAAGGGCTAACACCGTCGGGGAACTGGTGCCCGCCCGATTGTTTGTGGTACGCTGCGAGGTGGTAGCCATTGAGGGTTTCGTGATACGTCGCATTGCCTTCCCTCCCCAGGGCATACGACACCCCGGCCTTGGCCAGCAGATCCCCTTCGTAACTGCAGTCCAGGAACTGCCGGGCCTGCACTTTGCGACGCGGGCCATTCCCTGCAGACCGCAATACCAGGGTTTTGATGACGGTGCCTTCCTTCTGCACCCGGAGCAGTTGCGTCTGTTTCCATACGGTTATCCTGCCCTGACGCAGATAATCCTGCAGGACGGCCAGGGCTACATGAGGTTCGAAGGTCCATTTTTCAGGCACCCCGTAGTGGGCCCCGATCTTTTCGTAAAACTGCCGGGAAAGACCGGTGATGGCCTGCTTGTTGCCAATATCGGTCTGGCCCAGGCCACCGGTGGTCATGCCCCCGATGAGCGGACCGGGCTCGATCAGCAGCACCGATTTGCCGCACCGGGCCGCCGCATAGGCCGCTATCACGCCGGAGGCCGTCCCCCCATATATGCACAGGTCCACCCGGAGGCTGCGTGGAGCCGGCGCGGCACCCGCCGCCGGTGGACATTGCAGGAACAGGAACAGACAGCCGTACATCAGCAAGCGCATCATCAAATAAGTTTAATCGTCAAAAAATTAAGCCGGAACATCATCCAGCGTGAGGTATTGCTTTTGCCGCAGCAGCTGTTGCCGCAGCGCCTGGTAGTCCACCCCCTGCACATCCACGCCCTGCCGGATGGCCAGCGCGGCGGCCGTCGCGGCCGATTCCCCGAGGATCATAAACACCGGCTCCATGCGCACCGAACCATAGGCTATATGCGAGCTGGACAAGCAGACCGGCACCAGCAGGTTGCGGCATTCCTGCTTCCGGGGAACGAGCGCCTGGTACGATACGCTGTATGGCCGTTTAACGCCCACGCCGATATCGCCTTCGTTCTGCACATGCCCCTCGGGTGTCACGTAGCGCTGCGTGTTGTGGGAGTCCAGGGCATAGGAACCCATCCCCACCGGCTGGGGCACCGCCCGGCGGCCCAGCACCTCGTTTTCCGTCATGACATAGTCGCTGACCATCCTCCTGGCCTCGCGGACGTAGATCTGATGCGGCCAGTGGCCGTTGTCCGTGAACTCATCTCCCGCCAGCCCCCAGGTGTTCAACCGTTGTTGCAGGTCGCGGGGAATACGGGGGTCGGTGGCCATGAAATACATGAGCCCTTTCTGGTAGGTCTCGTGTTCGGCGATAATCTCCCGGCGCCGCGCATAGCTGGCATCGGGGTAGTCGTAGTTCATGCCAATATTGTCTGTACTGAATGGGCCGTGGTTGTTCGTATCGGTCTTGCGGTTCGGAATGGGATCGAACTTGTTGAACAGCTCCCGCCAGCCCGACTCAAATACCCGAACCAACAGCGCATATTGGCCGGGGTCATAGCCTGCCGGCTTGGGGAAAGGCACCCTGTTGTCCGGATGGTCGCTGAGGCACATGCGGAAGCAATAGGCTTGTATCCGGTTGTCCCCCTCTCC
>CBINPH010000259.1:0-4887 GCA_966252445.1 uncultured Chitinophagaceae bacterium
GCTGGCTCCGCTGGGGCGGGTTCATGTGCATGGGGAGATCTGGAGTGCCGAGTCCGTAGGCGGGCCGGTCGCGGCCGGTGAAAAAGTGCGGGTTACCGCCCTGAAAGGGCTCAAGATCTTCGTGGAGCCCCTGTCGGGAGATGCTTAACGCAAAAAGGCCGTCAACACGTAATTAATAACTGATAATCATAAACATTAAGCCATGGATTCCTTTACAATCTTCACCGTGATCATCCTGCTCTTTGTGCTGATCATCCTCGCCAATGCCATTCGCATCCTGCGCGAGTATGAGCGCGGCGTCGTTTTCCGGCTGGGCCGGCTGTCTGGGGGCACCGCGCGGGGTCCGGGGCTCATCCTGCTCATCCCCATTATCGACAAGATGGTCAAGATCAGCCTGAGAACGGTTGTCCTGGACGTCCCTCCCCAGGACATCATCACCCAAGACAATGTGTCGGTGAAGGTTAATGCGGTGGTCTATTTCCGGGTCGTCGACCCCCAGAAGGCGGTCATCGACGTGGAAAATTACCTGTTCGCCACCTCCCAGATTTCCCAGACAACCCTGCGCAGCGTCCTGGGGCAATCTGAGCTGGACGACCTGCTGTCCAAAAGGGACATGATCAACCACAAACTGCAGGAGATCATCGACTCCCATACCGATCCCTGGGGCATCAAAGTCTCTAACGTGGAAGTCAAGCAGATCGACCTCCCCCAGGAAATGCAGCGTGCCATGGCCCGGCAAGCCGAAGCCGAGCGGGAGCGGCGCTCAAAAGTGATTACGGCGGAAGGCGAGTTCCAGGCCTCCCAGCGCCTGAGTGACGCGGCCAAGATCTTGTCGGAGCAGCCCAGCGCCCTCACGCTCCGCTACCTGCAGACCCTGCAGGTGATCGCATCTGAAAACAATTCCACGACCATTTTCCCTGTACCTATCGACCTGCTCAAACCTTTCATGAGCAAGGGCAAGGACACCGAACTTCCCCCTGCTTGAGCCAGGCAGCTCAACGGTCCCTGTACATGCGTACCTCGATGGTCCCGTCCGCGCGCACCAATCCCCTGAACATGCCGGGGGTGTTGAAGGGCATGGCCACGTGGCCCTCCCCGTCCAGCGCGATCATGCCCCCGTCTCCGCCAAGATCCGGGATGATGTGCAGGATGACGGAATCGGCGGCCTGTTTCAGCGCCAAGCTCTTGAACGCCATGAGGTCGCTGACCGTCTTGGCGGCCAGGGTCCGCA
Source organism: uncultured Chitinophagaceae bacterium (assembly GCA_966252445.1). Classification (GTDB taxonomy): domain Bacteria; phylum Bacteroidota; class Bacteroidia; order Chitinophagales; family Chitinophagaceae; genus CBINPH01. Next base: position 1,232 of record CBINPH010000259.1, read on the forward strand.
TGAAAAACTCTCCCCATCCGGTGCAGGAAATGGCGCAGGTGGTATTGTTGGCATAAGTCCCTGCCCCGATGATGGGCGAATCGCCAATGCGGTCGTAAAGCTTGTCCATCATACCCCCGGTTGAGGTCCCCGCCGCCAGGTTGCCCCGGTTATCGAGGGCCACGCAGCCTACCGTGCCGAATTTGCTTTCGCCGGCGCCGGCGCCGAAGATCCGACTTTCAGTCTCCAGCTTTCCGGCCGCGTGGGCCGTCGTCCCGCTGTCCCGGCGGGCCCGGAGGCGAAGGTATTGCTGGCGCCGTTCCGGGGTATAGAAATAGGCGGTATCCACGATGGCGCAACCAGCCTGGCGGGCAAAGGCCTCCGCGCCCCGACCGGCCAGCAACACATGCGGGGATATCTCCATCACCGCCCTCGCCGCATCGATGGGGTTTCGGATGGTGGATACGCCGGCCACCGCCCCGGCACGCAGGCCGGCCCCTTCCATCAGCGAAGCGTCCATCTGTATACGACCGTCATGGGTCAGCACCGACCCTTTGCCTGCGTTGAACAACGGGGAGTCCTCCATGACCCTGATGGCGGCCTGGACGGCATCCACACTGCTGCCCCCCGCCTGCAGGACCCGGTATCCGGCCCGCAGGGCCTCGGTGAGCTTCTCCCGGTATGCCTTCTCCCGCTGCGGGCTCATCCGGCTTTTTTCGATCGTGCCTGCGCCGCCATGGACCGCCAGCACGACCTTGTCCTGGGCGATCCCGGTCAGGGCACCACAAAAGAGGCCAGCCAGCAGGAAAGCGAAAAATCGTCTCATGATGCAGATTTTAGGATAGGCTCCAGGTGAGTGGGAGGGCCGAACGGCGCCAAAGGGGTCCGCGGCGGGCTGTCCAGGGAGTACCGACCGCAGGGGCCGAAGGATTAAAACCCCTGAATGGTTACCTTTGCCCCCAAACGGTTCCTCGCGCTGAAAAAGCTGTTTAAAATATTAACCATCATTGCGTTAGCCTTTGTTGGGCTGCTGATTATCATATCGATCCTGGTCAATGTCACCTTCGTGCAAAATTTCCTGGTGAGCAGGGTCACCCGCACCCTTTCGAACCAACTGCATACGCGGGTGGAAATACACCACGTGGATTTTCAGCTTTTCAACAAGTTCGTCCTCGAAGGCGCCTATGTGGCTGATCAGCACAACGACACCTTGCTTTATGCCGATAACCTGACTGTAAACGTAACCAATTTCTTCTTTTTCCGGAACAAGACCGTCCTCTATTATGTGGGCCTGCGGGATGCCGTCGTAAAACTCAACCGGCGCCCGGGGGACTCCACCTGGAATTACCAATTCATCCTTGATGCGCTGACGTCCCCGGCGCCATCCACCACCCAGAAACAGGAACCCAATATTGATCTGCGCAAGGTCGACATCCGGAACATCCGCATTCACCAGGCCGATGGCTGGGCGGGGCAGGACATGGACGTGGCGGCCGACCGCATAGCGGTCGATGCGCGTGTCATTGACCTGCGCCGGCACCGTCTGAACATCCGGAGCATCAGCCTGGGTAAGCCCCTGTTCGTCATTTCGCGCTACAAAGGGACACGCCCTCCCCGGCCGCATGAGGCGGCCCCTGACGATACCGCATCCGCACCCGACAGCCTGCAATGGAACGCCGGCCGCTGGCAGCTGCAACTGGCACAACTGCGTATCGACGACGGCGGTTTTGCCCTGATCGACCGTACGGAAGAACATGTGGCCCCTTATTTCGACCCCCAGCATATTGCCGTCTTTGGTATCAATGCCCGCCTCCAACAGGTACGGCTCGATAAAGACTCCGTTTTCGCGGATGTTTCGCTGCAAGCCCGCGAACGCAGCGGGGTGGAAATCAAAAGCCTTCGCTGCCGTTTCAAATTATCGCCGGTAGAGATGGAATTTGCGGATCTGGACCTGGAAACCAACAGAAGTCACCTGAAGAATTATTTCACCATGCAGTTCCCGGATGGATTCGGGGCGCTGGGTGATTTCACCCACAGCGTGTACATGCGGGCCAATTTCGAACAGGCGGATGTCGCCTCGGACGACATTGCTTTCTTCGCGCCCGCGCTGGAGAGCTGGGAAAAAAATATCCGGGTGAACGGACAGGCCTACGGCACGCTCAACAACCTCACCGGCAATGACCTCGATATCCTCGCCGGCGGCTCTACGGAGCTCAAAGGACACATAAAACTGCGGGGGCTGCCCGACATCGACAACACCTTCATCGATTTCCAGGCCGAGGAGCTGGCCACGACAGGACGGGACCTGCAGCGATTTGTCCCCTCCCTGCAGGCCATCCAGGGCGTGGACCTGAACACCCTGACCCGTCTCCTGTTCACCGGAAGCTATACAGGCTTCATCCACGACTTTGTGGCCTACGGTGATTTCCATACAAACCTGGGTAACATCCATTCCGATCTCAACATGAAGCTTGGCGGCGACCGGCAGGTAGCCATATATTCGGGCAACCTGTCGGCCGAGCGCTTTGACCTGGGTCAGTTGCTGGCCAATGCGCGGCTGGGCACCATTACCTTTTCAGCCAAGGTAGACGGCTCAGGGCTGAACTCCGAGGATCTCAATGCGCGGATCAACGGCACAGTTGATGAACTGTACCTGAACGGGTATACCTACCACCACATCGTCACGGACGGGAGCTTCGACAAGAAACTGTTCCAGGGGCAACTGCAGGTAAGGGACTCCAGCCTGGACATGGATTTTTCTGGCCTGGTGGATTTCAACCAGGACGTGCCGAATTTCAACTTCCAGGCCGAGGTCCGCCGAAGCGACCTGACAACCCTGCGCCTCCTGAAAGACTCCGTGACTTTCAGCGGAAAGCTGGACATGGATTTTGCAGGTGACAACATCGACAACTTTTACGGTGACGCGCGCCTCTACGACATTTCCCTTTACAAGGACAAGCAACGGCTGGCCCTGGACACCCTGGTCATCCATTCCCGCATGGACAGCAGCGGGAAATGGCTGACGGTGGAGACCAACGAGATCCAGGGATACCTCCGTGGACACTATAACCTCGAACAGCTGCCCGGTGCCATTAACCACCTTCTGGCCCGTTATTTTCCGTCCAGGATCGCGACGCCGCAGACAGACGCCTACGACGAACGGTTTTCTTTCGGGCTGCAGGTCGGACAGGTCGACAGCCTGGTCCGCTCGCTGCTGCCCGGTTTAGGCGGTCTGAACGATGCCACCGTCAGCGGCCGCCTGGACATGACCGGCGACCGCATTTCTATACAGGCGGCGGTGCCTGAACTTCGTTACGGCCATTATGTGTTCAGGGACATTCACCTCCTGGCGCTGGGCAGGGATACCGCCTTGAACCTGCAAACCGACGTGGGAGAGGTCCGCATGCGGGACAGCTTGCTCTTCCCCAGCATCACCCTGCAGGGGCGCTCTTTTGCGGATACCTCCTTCATCCACATCATGAGTGGAGGCAACAACACGCTCAACAGCGCAGACCTGCGTGGCAGGGTGGTCACCCTGGCAGACGGCTACAAGATCAAAATCCTCAACTCGGAGCTGGTGGTCAACGACAAGGCATGGCGCATCACGCCGGATAACGAGATCACACTGCAAAAGAATGCCGTCACGATATACAACTTCAACATTGCCCACAACGAAC
>CBINPH010000260.1:0-4874 GCA_966252445.1 uncultured Chitinophagaceae bacterium
TATTATTTGCTGACCGTGGCGACGGTCGTGATCGCCGCCATGAACCTGCGGGGAGAGACCGAATGGCACCTCTCCCGGCGGTTCGACCAGGAAGGCCGTCCCCGCGCGCTGTCACCGGGGGAAGGCATACCCTCCCTGCCACCGCGCCGCCAGGAATAATCCCACGCCGTATCCATGAACCAGCCTAAACCATACCCCGGTGAAAAGCCGCCACCCCGCCGGTGGCTGAAGAACATGGGCATGCTCATCGCCGGAATGATTGCCTGCATTTACCTGCTTAATCCTGACGCCGGCATCATTGAGCTCATCCCGGACAATATTCCGCTGATCGGTAACCTGGATGAGGTGGCGGCCACTCTTTTGTTGCTCCGCGTGCTGCGGCATTTCGGCTGGTTTCCTTTCCGCAAAAAGGACGCCCTCCGTAAGGGATAGCTTTGGGCGGACCAGCCATCCTTCGTTTCATCATCCTTCCTTACTTTTGCGTCCCATGACTATGCTCAAGAACATCACCGGGCGCATTTTTGCCGTATGGGTGCTGCTCTGGTTTACCGTGACCATCCTCCTGGTGGCCATTCCGTCGGCCATTTGCCACTACACCATCCGCGACGAGGTCCGCCGGACGGCCCGCATCCTGTACTGGTACCGTATATGGATGGCCGTTTACCTTCCGCTCATCGGATGCCCCATCCGCCGCAAAGGCCTCCATCATTTTGCCCCCGGGGAGAACTACGTGGTGGTCTGCAACCACAATGCGCTCGTCGATATCCTGGTCTCCACCCCCAGTGTGCCGGGAGCCAGCAAGACCCTGGCCAAGGCCGAACTGGCCCGTATCCCCGTATTCGGCTTTATTTACCGCAACGGGTCCATTCTCGTCGACCGCAGGGATCCCCGCAGCCGGCGCAAGAGCCTCGAGGAGATGAAACGGGTCCTCCGCCTGGGCATGCACCTCATCCTGTACCCCGAGGGCACCCGCAACACCAGTGCAGAGCCCCTGGCGCCGTTCTACGACGGGGCCTTCAGCATGGCCATCAACGCGCAGCGTCCGGTCCTGCCGGCTTTGCTTTTCCACACCAGCGAGATCCTGCCGCCGGGTAAGGTTTTTTATGCCAGGCCCCACCCTATTCCCATCCATTTCCTGCCTCCGGTGCCCACCACCGGCTTGAGCCACAAGGATGCTCCGGCGTTAAAGGAAAAGGTCTTTGCGATCATGAAGGAATATTACCTGGCCCATGCCCAGGATCGCTAGCGCTGGCTGCCGAAGATATCGTAGAATTGTCGCGTTCGGTTGATCCGAAGATCATGCAATATGCCCGCTGTGGGGCTGATGGTGATGGAAAAGGACTTGTAGAATCCCATGGGGACCACGTTGATGGACATCCTCCAGCAATGGAGGTCCCGGGTGATATTGACCGTCGTATAGGTCAATTTCTTGTGGATGAAATCGAAGCCGCTGCTCATGCCAATCTTCCATTTGGGCGTGAGGCTGAAGTCCCCGCTAAAATTGAGCGATTGCACGAACACGGTCGTATCCCGCTTGTAATCCCGGGTCCTCGTCTTGCTGAAATTCAGGCTGTACGAAAGGTTTATCGACCAGGGAATGTCAAAGTCCACATAATCTCCCGGATTTTCCTGCATCCGACGCAGTTCTTCCTGTTGTTGTTGCATCGGGTTCATGCCCGGCATGACCTCCTCTTGCGCCGGAGGTTCCTTCTTGTCCTCCCCTTTCTTCTTGTCCGGGGATTTGAAGGAGGTGCTGATGCTGATGGACCCGTTGCGCAGGCTGCCGAGGCTGCGTTTCCCGTCCTGCCAGACATACCGGTCTATGCGACGTCCCAGGGCGTTATACACATAGGGGTCTATGGTGCCCGAACCCGAGATGTTCACCTTGTCAAACAACATCGTGCGCGCATACAGTGAAAAGGGAGACAGTTTGAAGGAGTCTGAGACCAAATTGTAGGAACCGGTGATGCCGAAGCCGTCCAGGAGCTTGATCTTTTTCGTGCCCGTCGCCGTGTCTTTCGGGTCCCGCACTTTCATCTCCAGGTTGTTGTCCAGGGAAAAGGAGATGCCGCCGAAGGTCCCTTCGGAGAAGGGCCCAAAGCCAATACCGTCAAAATGAGAGAAGCGCCGCTCTGGGACCAGGGACGAGGTGTCCACCGGAATGGTGTAGTAAAACTGCCGGTTCAGATCAGGACGGTAATTGATGGAGAAGCTGGGCCTCAGCACATGGCGGATGGCCTGTATCTTGGCGTCCTTGCGGCGGCCGTTGAAACGGAACATGCCATATACCGCAGAGCTCAGCGAAAGGCCCGTGGATACTTCCCGGGCCGTATAAAAGCCGAACTGGTAGGTGGAATCCAGCTTGTTTTTCTTGGGGTCCAGCCGTAAGGACAGGTTCTTGGTGTACCAGCGCTCCGTATAACTGACGCTGGGGGAGACCGTCAGGAACTTGAAGGTGGGGAGGGTAAGCGATATGGGCACCTGGTGCTGGATACCGGTCTGAAAATCCTGGAAGAAGCCGGGTTTCAGGAACATGCTGTCCGCAAAATTCACCGAGTTCCGCATATTGAGGGTATAGCCGACTCCGATTTTCTCATACCACTTCGGCACCCCCGCAAAGTCCTTGGGTTGAAGCGGGTAAATGGTGTTCATGGTGAAGGCCATCTCCGGGAAGGTGATGTTGACCTGCCGCGTGGAGGTATTCTGGCTGTGGTTGGCGCTGAGGGTCAGGTTGAAGGGTGATCCCTGCCAGCTTTTGGAAAAGGAAATGGAAGAGCTCAGGATATTGTTGAGGCGGGTCTGGGCATCCGTAACGTTGTAATAGTTGTAGGTGGATGTTCCGGCGTTTACGCTTGCCGAGAAGGTTACCCCCGGCCGGGCCTTGCTGTCCATGCTATGGGCCCACATGATCCGGAAATCCTTGGATTTGACGAAATCCGGTGTCTGGGGATCGCCGAAGCGGGTCGTGTTGATGCTCAGCATAAGGGACCCCTGGTAATGATAACGTTTGAAATACCGCGGATTGAGGGTCAACCCCCAGCTGCCGTAAGAATAGATTTCGCTCCTGACGGTCAGGTCCGCCATATCACCGAGCCCCAGGTAATATCCCCCGTTGACCAGGCCTATGCCTTTCTGCTGGCTGACTTCATAGGTGGGAGGCAGGAGGCCCGAGCGCTGTCCTTTTGTGATGGGAAAAATGGCAAAGGGGATGAACAGGGGCGTAGGCACCCCTTCTATCTCCAGGTTGGCAGGCCCGGAGATCATGAGCTTGTTGGGAATAACCTTTATTTTCTTAGCCCGGAAGTCGAAATGCGGAGGATCCAGGTCGCAGGTGGTGAACATGTTGCCCAGGCCATTGATGCTGTTGTCTTTTTGTTTTTTGACTTGCTCACTCCAAAGGAAGCCTTCTCCCTGCTGGGTGACGGTATTGAAGATCTTGCCCCGCTGCGTCTTGAAGTCATACAGCATGGAATCGGACTGGAAGGGTTCCTGGCCCTGCTGCGAGAAGATGGGTGCTCCCACCTGCTCGCCCGACGTGTCGATCCTCCCCCGGGCATTGAGCACGTTGCTGGCCTGGTCAAAATCCACTTCTTCGGCTTTCAGATTGATGTCCTGGTAGTCGATGTTCACCTCTCCGTACAGGTACAGCTTTTTGTCCGGGATGATCATGACTACAGAGTCCCTGGCATGGTATTTTACGGGGCCTGCCAGGGTGTCCGCCGACAAGGGAATCTGCAGGGTATCCGCCGGCGCCTGGGCTGAATCCGGCGGCAGGCTGTCCCGGGGCACCAGCAGCGTATCGGAGAAGCGTCCCGTGTCAAACTGAAGGCGCCCGTCGCCCGCAGCGCCGGCGGCGGGGATTTGCGGCAGCGTGCTGTCGGCGGCCGCCCGGGTGTGGGCTTGCCCCCTGGCCTGCCCTGCCGCCCTGGTGGCGGTTCCGCAAACAAAAGCCAGGGCGCCCAAAATAAAATAACCCCGTAAGCGTTTTCCGGGGTGAGCGTCTTTTGACCTATTTTTGCAGAATAATGCCATCGGTAGCAGGGCACAAACCTACATGATTTTCAGCATTTGACCCATATAAAACCGTTGCCCGCAGCGCCCGGCAGCATAGGGTTTTCAAGGGAAAGCATTTAAATTTGCGCCGGATGTCCGCCAAGAAAAACATGCGGCACCTGAGGCATAAACCAGCTAAATGAATAACCATGCCAGGCAAGTTATCCTATATCGTATTGTTGATGTGTTTGGGATGTTCCCTTCCATTGGCCGCGCAGGATAACGGGGGCGGTGTAGTGCCCCCGGCGGGCAAGCCCTTCGTGGTGGTCATCGACCCCGGCCACGGCGGCAGTGATCCGGGCGCCCGGGGCCGTTATTCCACCGAAAAAGAGGTGGCGCTCGGCGTAGCGCTGAAGCTGGGCAAGATGATCGACGCCCTGCCCAATGTGAAAGTGGTGTATACCCGCGTCCGTGATGAACTGGCCGGCGGCGGCACCAACAAGAAGGCCTCCCTGTATCACATTGCCGATTTCGCCAACCAGATGGGCGGCAACGTCTTTATTTCCATCCACTGCAATTCCGTGGCCCCCACCCGACACCGGGTGCGCACCGGATACCGGAAATCCCATGGCCGGCGGGTGCCCGTGTACAAATACACCTACGCCCCCAACAATGCGCAGGGTACGGAAGTATACGTATGGGGGGTCAGCCGCAATGACGACAAAGATGTGGCCCTGCGGGAAAATGCGCCCCTGTTGAACGACCCCGAATACAAGAACCTGTTCGACTCCTCCGACTCCCCCGCCAGCACCATTTTCTGGAATACCGTACGCCGGGAGTACATGAACCAGAGCCTGGACCTGGCGGCCAAGGTCGAGGAT
>CBINPH010000261.1:0-4871 GCA_966252445.1 uncultured Chitinophagaceae bacterium
GCCGGTCACCGTCAGGCAGTCGCCGTGTAGCAGGCCTTCCTGCAACATCATCTTCATCACCGTCGGAACGCCTCCCGCAGCAGCCAGGTCTTCCATCAGGTATTGCCCGCTGGGCTTCAGGTCAGCGAGTACGGGTGTATTGTCGCTAAAATGCTGGAAATCGTCCAAGCAGAGGGACACGCCGGACGCCTTGGCGAGGGCGATCAGATGGATGACCGCATTGGTCGATCCCCCCAGGACCATGACGAGGCGAATAGCGTTTTCGAAGGCCTGCCGCGTAAGGATGTCCCGCGGCTTGATATCCTTTTCCAGGAGCATACGTATCGCATGGCCAGCCCGTTGCACCTCTCGCTGCTTCTGCTCACTGGCGGCGGGATAGGAAGAGTTATACGGCAAGCTCATACCGAGCGCCTCTATCGCCGCCGCCATCGTGTTGGCCGTGTACATACCCCCGCAAGCTCCCGGCCCCGGACAAGCATGCTGAATGATCTGCCTGTATTGTCCTTCGTCGATCGCCCCTGTCATTTTGCGGCCGACGGCCTCGAACACCGAAGCAATGTCGATCTTGGATTTGCCGAGGCGGCCCGGCCTAATCGTACCGCCATAAACCATCAGCGCCGGACGGTTTAAGCGGATGATGCCGAGCAGGGCTCCCGGCATGTTCTTATCACACCCCACGACAGCGACGATGGCGTCGTACCATTGGGCACCGCCTACCATCTCTACGGAGTCTGCCATAACTTCCCTCGATGGCAGCGAAAAACGCATGCCACTGGACCCCATCGATATGGCATCGCTGACGGCCGCCGCATGAAAGATAAGGCCTACGAGGCCCTCCTGCTGGACACTGGCCTTGATGTGGCGGGCCAACCCGTTCAAATGCATGTTGCAGGGATTGCCTTCCCAGCCTGCGCTGGCAATACCGACCTGGGCGCATGACAAATCACGCTCGGAAAGCCCTATCGCATGCAGCATCGCCTGTGCCCCGGGCTGTTTGTCGTTCTGAGTGACGAATCGGCTGTATTTATTGAGTGTCTCCATAACGATTATGTTCAGTGGCGCTTAAGTGGCCATGATGCCCCTGGCAGCCAGGGGTATCTCCTTTCCTGCCATATCCCGGTGATTCCGGGTAATATTACCCCTTGGTGGAAAGAAGGCCAGGGAGGTAGATGGGCTGCCCGGTGTTGGGATGGCCAGCGGTCCGTATGATATGGCGGCGTATAAACTCGGCGCCTTCGGCGGCACCTTGCCCGGGGTCTTTAAGGCAGCACTCCCACTCCAATACGGCCCAACCTGTATATCCATACTGGGTCAGCAGGCTGAATACCTGCTTAAAGTCCACCTGACCGTCTCCAGGGTGGCGAAAGCGGCCACAGCGGTAAAGCCAGCTGCTAAAGCCGCCATAGGCCCCTCTTCGGCCCGTGGGGCACAATTCGGCATCCTTGACATGGAAGCCAGTAATGCGGTCGGCAAAGACTCTGATAAAATCCAGATAATCCAGCCGCTGGAGCAGGAAATGGCTGGGATCATAGGTAATACAAGCAGCCGGGTGCATGCCGGTTTTTTCTAGAAAACGAAGCAGCGTGGCCCCGTCATGAAGGTCGGATCCCGGATGCAGTTCAAATCCTATGGTAATGCCATAATCCGCTGCCATATCGAGCACCGGCCGCCAACGTCTGGCCAGCTCGGTGAATGCTTCTTCCAGAAGTCCGGGATGCCGCTTCGGCCAGGGATACATATACGGCCAGGCCAGCCCTCCGGACAGCACGGAAATATTGGCCGTGCCCAAGTGATGGGACGCCATGATGGTCTTCTTCAACTGGGCGGTGGCCCATTCAACACATTGCTTCCCCTGTAACCCGCGGGGATGGAACCCGCTAAACAATTCAGCATAGGCCGGGTGGATGGCCATGACCTGTCCCTGCAGGTAAGCCGCTAGTTCGATAATGGTCATTCCCGCTTCCCTGAACCCACCGGCATATTCAGCGCAATAGTCGGGTGATGCGGAAGCGGCGTCCAAATCGAATACCCGCCGGTCCCAGACAGGCACCTGCACGCCTAAATAGCCCAGGGATGCGAAGTGTTCCAGCAGGGTGTCCAGGCGGTCATAAGGATACTGGTCACCGATAAACTGGGCAAGAAAGACGCCCGGCCCTTGCATGGATGCCATGACGGGAGTATGCCCCGGTCCCCCGGCAGGTATCGCACCGCGGGGCTCAGCTCGTTCCAAATAGCTCATCTGTCTTACTTTATATACTGTTCGGCGACCGCAGATCGCTTGATCTTTTCCTGTCCCCGGCAACGCTCTTTCATCTTTCGCGGGCGCCGCCAAAGAGCTGCATTACCGCTGCCGCTTATGGGCGATTGTTACCATCCGGGATTTTGTTCCAGTTGTGGGTTCAGCAGCAACTGTCTCGTCGGCAGGGGAAACAAATAGTTCTTTTGGGGATCGAAATGCCGTCGGGACGCATCCTCAATGATGATCGACCCGTCGGCATCCAGCGGATAGACGATACCCGCATATTGAGGGTCCGTGGCATACTGTGTCCCTTTCCATAAGACGCCTTTGATGGCCATTGGCAACTCGACCTCAGCCGTCTTCCAGCGCCTCAAGTCATCGAAACGGTGGCCTTCCTTGAACAATTCCACCGAGCGTTCACGCCGGATCTCTGTCCGCATATCCAAACCATGTGCAGCCACGAATGCATTGCTGAGAGCGACTATACCGGCCCGTTCCCGAAGCAGGTTGATGGTGGCATCCAACTCCGCATCCGTGATCGCCCCATTCTTTTCAAACAAAGCCTCTGCATGGATCAACAATACTTCTGCATAACGAATAACAGGAAAATCCATGGATGGCCGGTTGATCTCCGGAGTAAACTTCCGTTCCTCGTAGCCTGTCAGGGTGCTCTGCCCAAAGACCACCACGTTAGACCCGTAGGGCACGTCAGGATATCCTCCTTCAAAGGGTTTGCTCCAGTCCCGGACATAAGACAGGGGCGCCGAGTCCCATACCTGGGAACCGGGAATCACGAAAATGTTCTTCATCCTCAGGTCCCTGTTCTCGTATTCGCTGGTAATGGTAGCCTTGCCCTGAAAACGCGGAGACTGGTCGATAGGCAGCCCGTCGGTACACAAGAACATATCGGCGAATTTCTGGGTGGGGCTTGCCCCATGTAAGAAGTCCACTGTGGGCTGGGGTCGGATGGTGGCGTCATACCTGCTAACGAAAATGTATTCTTTCTGATCGGCCTTGGTAAGGCCCGCGGGATTGGCCTGCCGCTGGTCTAAAATAAGAAAATAACGGTAGCTCTCTTCACCCAGGACATCCCGGCGATCGAAGATCTCATATTCGTGACCTGACATGATCGCCTGGGATGCCTCGATAGCCATCTCAAGCAGCGCGGCATATCCGTCTTCGCCGCGGAATTTCTTCCAGGTGCCCCCAACTCACGCCACACGAGCCTTCAGCGCCTGCGCCGCTCCTTTGCTTACTCGCCCTTTATCGGCAGCGGGTATGGCTGATTCCTCCGGCAGCACCTGGATGGCGGAATCCAGGTCCTTCATGATGTAAGCAATGACTTCCTCGCGGGTGTTGCGCGGGCCATACAGCAGGCTGTCATCCGACAAGCTGAGCACCTTGTCAATGATCGGCACGCCACCGAAGTCCTTGAACAGGTTGAAATAGGCCAACGCGCGAAAGAACCTGGCTTCGCCAACATATACGGCAATGTCACCCCTGATGTCCTCCGCCGCTGTGGCTGCCTTCTCCATGAGATAGGTGGTGCTGCGGATATTCGCATATGATTGTTGCCAGAGACTACTCGTCGGTGTGGCCGAATAGCTTCCATTGATGACGGTGTTGGTACTGCGTTGAATCAGCAGATCGGCGTAGGCATCCCTGTCCGTAGAGAACCCCACTGGGGGCAGACTCGCATAATATTGATTCGCAAAGAGCTTGAACTGGTCGGCTGTCTTGAAGAAGGTGACTTCGGAAAAAGATGTTTCCGGAAGCAGATCAAGATTCTCCTTGCAACTGACCAGGCATAGCGCCAAAACCAGAAGCAGCCCACAGGGCATTTTCACCTTAGAGTAGAGCGGGAACGCTGCCCCCTCGCCTGCCTTCGACCACAGGATCGTCCTGCCGGGGCGAGGGAACCGGCGGGTGCCGCCACTGCAATACATATATGAGAATTTCATAGCGTCAGGATTATAATGTTAAGTTGAGCCCGAATGAAAACTGACGGGGGAACGGCGACAACAGCAGGGAAAAGGGCGTCTCGGGGTCCTGGCTGCCGGGAAGGGTGGTCGCCTCCCAGAGGTCTGCACCGCTGAAGTATATGCGCAGGTTATCCACGTGAAGCTTTTCGGTGACAGCGGCGGGAAAGGTATAGCCCAGCTGGATGTTTTTGAGGCGCACATACCGGTTGTTGAACAGTATATACGGCGCATCGGAATACTGGTAATTATATCCTTTAATGGTGTTGTCCTGGCTGACCCGGGGCCAGATTACATCGGGGCGGTCCGGGGCCCAGGTTTGGTGATACAGGTATGACTCCACCGGCTGATACCATTGGTTTACGGCGCGGATCCCCGAGATGACCTGCCATTTCATCACGCCCTGGAAGAAAGCGCTGGCGTCCAAGCCCTTCCAGCGGGCACCCAGGGTCAGGCCAAACAAGCCGTGCTGGCCACCCTCTCCCAGTTGGACCAGGTCCCCCGATGTGGCCGTGGGCTTGCCGTCTGCATCTTCTGCATAAGGCAGGGCCGTTAGCTTCCCGTCCCCGTTGACGTCCTTAAAACGGGCGTCACCGCGTTTGAGGTTACCGGGTATCCCGCTAGAGAAAGCGGCGTTATAGGCCGCCAGTTCT
>CBINPH010000262.1:0-4825 GCA_966252445.1 uncultured Chitinophagaceae bacterium
ATATGGTCAAAAAAGCCGATGCCCGTATGCACCCTCGCGTCCCCGCGCCCGTCAAGGTTAACCTTGACGGATATACGCGTTTCCCGGGTATCGCGCCGGTGGCTGACGGTACGCTGGCCCAGCTTCAGGAACTGGTATATCTCCTCCCAGCTCGTCGTCTCCAGGGCAATGACGGCGCGCAGGTCCTGGCCGCCGGCGGTCAGCTCTTCCTGCCCCCGGCCACTGCCGTCGTTCAGCCAAATGGCCCGGCAACCCAGCCGCAGGGCCAGCTCCACGTCGGTGAGCCGGTCGCCGATGACAAAGGAATGTTCCAGGTCGTAGGCCGGGTTCCCCATGTAGGCCGTGAGCATGCCCGTCCCGGGCTTGCGGGTGGGCGCATGGTCGGCGGGGAGGCTGCGGTCGATGTGCACGGCCGCAAAGCGAACGCCCTCCAGCTCAAAGGCCCTGATGACCTTGTCCTGCGCCGGCCAGAACTGCTCTTCCGGGAACAGGTCGGTGCCGAGGCCATCCTGGTTGCTGACCATGACCAGCTCAAAGTCCAGGCGGGCGATGGCTCCCATGCCCTGAAAAACGCCGGGGTAAAACTCCAGCTTCTCCAGGCTGTCGATCTGCTGGTCTTCCGGCTCACGGATCAGCGTGCCGTCACGGTCGATGAACAGGATGCGTTTTGCCATAGCATTGCGTGGTTTGCGGGCCGGCGGAGGCTGCTGGCCTCCCCGGCCCTGTCGTCAAAATTAGTGCGGCGGCGCTGCCGCACCAAATGCCTCAGGCCGGTATGGCGGCGATGGCGGCGGTCAGCGCGTCATTCTCTGCCGGCGTCCCTACGGTCACGCGCAGGCATCCCTCGCAGAGGATCACCCGGCTGCGGTCACGGACGATGATGCCGCGGGCTACCAGGGCCTCATACAGGGCGCGGGCCTCCTTCACCCTGACCAGCAGGAAATTGGCGTCGCTGGGATAGATATGTTCCACCCGGTCCAGCGCCTGCAGGGCGCTGGCCAGCCGCCCTCTCTCCTCCACCAGCTGCCGGGTCCATGCGTTGACCTGCTCGATGCGGTCCAGGGCCTCCATGGCCAGTTCCTGGGAAGCCTGGCCGATGTTGTAGGGAGGCTTGATGCGGTTGAGCACGTCTACCAGGGGAAGGCTGGCGAAGAGCATGCCTATGCGCAGGGCGGCCAGCCCCCAGGCCTTGGAGAGCGTCTGCAAGATGGCCAGATTGGGATACTCGGTGAGTTCCCGGATGAACGAGCGCTGGCGGGAAAAATTGATGTAGGCTTCATCCAGCACCACCATCCCATCAAAGTTGTTGAGCACCGCCTCGATGTCTTCCCTGGCCAGGCAGCCCCCGGTGGGGTTGTTCGGGGAACAGAGAAAGATGAGCTTCGTGTGTTCGTCCACCGCCGAGAGGATGCCGGGCAGGTCCAGCTGGAAATCGGCCGTCAGCGGTACCTCCCGGACGTCCACGTCGTTGATGCGGGCGCTGACCGCATACATGCCGTAGGTCGGGGGGCAGAGAATGACATTGTCTGCCGCGGGCACACAGAGGGCACGCAGCAGCAGGTCAATGCATTCGTCGCTGCCGTTGCCCAGGAAGATATGCGCCGGGGGCACGCCCTTGATCCGGGCGAGTTTTTCCTTCAGGGCCCGTTGCAGGGGATCCGGGTACCGGTTGTAGGGGCGCGGCAGCGGGGAACCCATGTTGTTTTCGTTGGCGTCCAGGTAGATGGAGGCTTCGCCGCTGAATTCATCGCGGGCGGAGGCATAAGGCGTCAGCCGGCGGATATTGGGTCTGATGAGTCTGTCCAGGTCGAACATGATTGGGTGTATGTGGCGGTGAGTTTAGCGGCGGATGGCGACGGCGCGGCGGTGGGCCTCCAGCCCTTCGGCGGCGGCCATGGTTTCTACCGTGTCGGCGATGGCTTCAAGGCCGAGGGGGCTAAGCTCCTGGAAGGTGATCTTCCTGACGAAGCTGTCCAGGGACACCCCCGAATAGGCCCGGGCGTGCCCCCCGGTCGGCAGGGTATGGTTGGTACCGGAAGCATAATCTCCGGCGCTTTCGGGGGCATCATAACCCAGACACACGGATCCGGCGTTGACCACCGCCGCCGCCAGCTCCGTGGCGCGGGCGCAGGCCAGGATCAGGTGCTCAGGGGCATAGGCGTTGAGAAAGGCCAGGCCGCGGTCCAGGTCCGGCGCCAGGATGATCCGGCTGTGCTCCAGGGCCCTGCCGGCCACCGCCCGGCGGGGCAGGTCTTCCAGCTGCCGCTGCAGCTCGCCCACGACCCGGTCGGCCAGGGAGGCATCGTCGGTCACCAGCAGGACCTGGCTGTCCGGCCCGTGCTCGGCCTGGCTCAGCAGGTCCGCCGCCACGAAGGCGGGGGGCGCCCCGGCATCGGCCAGCACGGCCAGTTCGGAGGGCCCCGCCGGCATATCCATGGCCACGCCTTCGCGGGCCACCAGTTGCTTGGCGCAGGTGACATACTGGTTGCCGGGACCAAAAATCTTGTCCACCCGCGGCACCGAGGCCGTGCCATAGGCCATGGCCGCGATGGCCTGTGCGCCGCCGATGCGGTATGCCCGGGTGATGCCGGCCTCGCGGGCCGCATAGAGGACGGGCGCAGGGATCTTACCGCCCCGGGTCGGGGGGCTGCAGAGCAGGATCTCGCGGCAGCCTGCCAGCACCGCCGGCACCCCCAGCATGAGCACGGTAGAGAACAGGGGTGCCGACCCGCCGGGCACATAGAGGCCCACCTTCTCGATGGGCACTGTCCGGCGCCAGCAACGTACCCCCGGGAGGGTTTCTACTTCTTCTCCCGCATGGCGCTGGGCGGCATGGAAAGCCGCGATCTGGTCCCTGGCCCTTCGGATCGCGTCCTTCAGCGGCAGCGGCACCAGGGCTTCCGCCTCGTCATAGGCCCCGGGTTCCACCAGCAGCTGCGCGGGCGCCGACCCGTCGAACTGCAGGCTGAAGGCCCTGACCGCTTCATCCCCTTTCTCCCGGACCTCCTGCAGGATAGGGCGCACCTGCTGCTCCAGGGCAGCGGCATCCATGACGGGCCGCCTCAGCAAGGGCGCCCAGGCATCGGGGCCAGGCAGGGGACAGGTATTGATGATCGCCATATCGTATCGCTTAAAGAATCATTTTTTCGATGGGGACGACCAGGATACCCTGCGCCCCATGCCGTTTCAGGTTCTCGATGATGTCCCAGAAATCATCCTCATTCACCACCGAGTGCACGCTGCTCCATCCCTCGTCCGCCAGGGGCAGCACCGTGGGGCTTTTCATCCCCGGCAGCAGGGCGCAGATATCCTCCAGCCGGTCGTTGGGGGCGTTGAGCAGGATATACTTGTTGCGCTGGGCTTTCCGCACGGCATTGATGCGGAAGATCAGCTTGTCCAGCAGAGCGCGCTGCGGCGCGCCGAGCGCCCTGCCGGCCACCAGCACGGCTTCCGAGCGGAGGACCACCTCGGCCTCCCGCAGGCCGTTCATGAACAGGGTGGATCCGCTGCTGACCAGGTCGCAGATGGCGTCCGCCAGGCCTATGCCCGGGGCGATCTCTACAGAGCCGCTGATTTCGTGGATCTCGGCCTGTATGCCATGACGGTCCAGGAAATCGTGCACCAGCACCGGATAGCTGGTGGCGATGCGCAGACCCTGGAGGCTGTGCAGGCCTTCATAGGCCTGCGCCTTGTTGACGGCGATCGAGAGGCGGCAACGGCCGAAGCCCAGCTTCTGGGCCACCTCGACCTCCTTTTTCTTTTCCAGCACCACGTTCTCCCCCACGATGCCCACGTCGGCCACGCTGTCCTCCACATACTGGGGGATGTCGTCATCGCGCAGGAAGAACACCTCCAGCGGAAAGTTGGCCGCCTCGGTCTTCAGGCGGTTGACCCCGTTGTGGATGTCGATCCCACATTCCTGGAGCAACTTCATGGAATCGTCATGAAGACGTCCGGACTTCTGGATGGCTAGTTTCAGTCTGGTCATGGTTTGGGTCATTTTTCAACAATAAAAAAGGCCTACCCCCCGGTAAGCCTTCCTGAATGATGTATGAGATGCCCACACAAACTCATCCCCGCTTACCCGACAAGCCGGCAGTATGGTGATGATGTGTATGGATGTTGATGATCATAATGGGCAGCAAAGGTAGCCAATACCGGGTTATTTCAAAACATTTCCCGCAAAAATATCGATTATTCCATCAGTAGGTCGGGCAATCGGGGGCTTTCCGGGGCAGGGAACGGATGACCAGCGCCAGGTAGCCGCCGCCGCTGGGCCGGTCGGAAAACAGCCAGCCCAGGTCATGCACGCCGGCGACCAGGGGCCCCAGCCGTACGGCCAGGCCGGCCATGGCGCTTCCGTGGATATTCATATACAGGGGGGCATACACCCCGACACGAAGGATCTCCCAGCGGGGCGTGATCATGACATAGGACAGTTCCTTCACCCGGTAGTCCACGCCGGGGTTGAGGAAAGAAGCGTCCAGCACCACGGCGCCGTGCAGGTAGACATGATGACCGACATATTTGTCCAGGCCGAGGCGCAGGGCCGTGGGCAGGGAGATCGTGATATCCCCCGCCCAGGGGGCTATGTCGCCCAGGGCTTCCAGGGAGTCGTTGAAGGCACTGAGGTTGGGCACGTCGCGGGTCAGTCCCGAAAAACGGGCCACATCGACGTCTTGGGGCCCGTGGAAGATGCGGCTCTCCTGGCCCAGGGGGTAGCGCAGCCGTCCCAGGTCCGTGATGGCGATGTCGGCCTTCCAGTCGTAGCGCGCCGGGTCATCATCCCGGAATCCCGCTATATAGGCCGGGAGACGGCGCACAT
>CBINPH010000263.1:0-4795 GCA_966252445.1 uncultured Chitinophagaceae bacterium
TTTCCTGTAGCCGGCCATATGGCGGACGGCCAAAGTTGCGCTCCGACCAAAGGACAGCGCTTAAGAATTTATAGAAGAAGGATCAGACAAGAAACAAAGGGGCAGGTCTCAATTATCTCTGATCCCTGGGTCGTTTGTAACCATGATAGTTCATTCTACAAATCTGATACGTTAGGACTTTACAACAATGATCAATATTATTATTCTTCAGATTGTTGCGATTTTGTGACGTGGACTTTCTACAAAAAGAAGGCCTTCGTCGCCGCAAGGACACAGATATGCCGAGAGCCGACGACCAGTACTGTGCCCACGACGCAAGATTGGTTTACCATAAAGGTGTACAGAGGCGAAAAGGGATTAATCATGGAGATGATGAACCAGGGAAGCGTTGTGGATACATATAAAGTCATATCCGAGGGTAGGGTTTTCCTCCCGCCTAAGAGCACTAGGGCGACAGAACTCGTGTTACCCGGAGCTGCATGAAGTTCAGATCATGTGCCCGGAAAAGTCTCCGTCCATCTTAACCCTCCTTTTTTAAAGACCGGCTATTGGGCCGTTCCCTCCAGCGCCAGGCGAAGTCCTTCTGCATAGGGTGTGGCTTTCATGCCGAACCGCTCTTCGAAACGTGTGCTGTCGAAAATGTAATCGTGGCTGTATTGGTAAGTCATTTCGACGAGCGATTTGATATCCGGCTCAAAGATGCCCGTAAGGCTCAGCATCCAGCGGGGCAGGACCATGGGCTTGGCCTGGCGGCCCAGCAGTGCGGCTGCCTTTGCCGTGAGGCTGCGGACGGTCACCGGTTCATGGCTGGTGGGCAGATGCCAGACCTGGTTCATGCAATCCTCCGGCGCCCGGCCGATGAGGGCCGTCCCGCGGGCTGCGTCCGGGGTAAAGGTCATGGAATATCTTACGTTGTCGTTGCACATCCACATGGGCCGTTTACGGTCGAGCAACTTGTCGAGGACCATGATGTTGAATGGCGCCTTGCCGGCCCTGGGACCATAAAAATCGGCTGCGCGGACAATGGCGCCCCGGATCTCGCCCGAAGCCCATGCTTCCCGAAGGCGATCGGCGAGGGCCTTGCGCACTTCGCCTTTCTTGGAAGAAGGCCGCTCAGGCTGCTCCTCGCTGATGGGGCCGGAGACCAGGCCATAGGCGTAGATGTTGTCGAAGAAGATCAGGCGCGCTTCCGCCGCGCGGCAGGCGGCAATGACGTTTTCCATGATCTGCGGCCATTCGCGCCGCCAAATGTCCAGCCGGTAAGGCAGGCCCGCGGTGAGGTATACGGTGCCGGAGCCGGCGACGGCCCTGGCCACGGCGTCCCGGTCGTTGAGGTCAGCGGCCACGGTGTGGCTTCCAGGTCCTGCAGGCTTCGGATGACGGCTGACCAGTCGCACTGGTCCGTGAGGCTCCAGCTCGGCAGCCAGCGCGCGCGCGATGATGCCCCCGGCCCCCAGGATCGTTTGTATTTTCATAGGGTAGTTTTGATTTTTGGGCAAAGGTGAGGGATTTAGAGGATATGGTGGGGCCCGGACAAAAAAAAGCCCCGTCCTTCACGACGGGGCCTGTCACTATCATTTTTATTATGCAGACGGGATCTTCAGCACCTGGCCGGGCTGGATCAGGTCAGGGTTGCTGATCTGGTCTTTGTTGGCCTCGAAGATGTCTTGCCAGCGGAGGCCCGGATATCCGGCCGCGATCTTGCTGAGGCTGTCGCCTTTCTGAACGGTGTAGGTGCTGCCGGCTCCCGTGCCCGGCGCTGCTGCGCCTACCTGGATGTTGAGCACCAGGTCGGCGGCGCGCATATCGGGGTCGATCTTCTGGTACAGGGACCAGACCTGGTCCTTGACCTCCTCGGAAGGGGCCGTGCCGTCTACATACAGCACGTTGTCCTGCTCGCGGACCTGCAGGTCAGCCACCTGGCTGCTGCGGGCGTAGTCCAGCATCTCTTTGTATTTATCCTGTAAAGCCATAATGTGTTCGTTAAGGAAGTTATTTGATGTTGAGTTGGTTGACGACACGCTTCGGACGGGATTCGTTGGCGATCTGCATGACCGTTTGCAAGTCGCTGCGCTTCACATCACCGGTGAGGGTAACCACGCCTTCGGAGACGGTGACGGTAATGCCGCTGAGCTGTTTGGCGCCCAGCGCGGAGTCGATGGAGGCTTTCACCATGTAGTCGGGATTGATCACCACGGGTGCCGGCGGTGGCGGTACGCTGAGGTTGTCCTGTACGGATTTGACACCCTTGACGGACTTCACCAGCGAATCGAGGTTGGCGCGGGTCGCTTCATCAGTCACCTCTCCCGTCAGGGTCGCCACGCCTTGCTGTACACTGACACTTACTCCCGGCGCCACAGCGCCGATTTTGGTCGTGATCTCCTGGGTGATCTTGGCGTCGCTGGGCTGGCAGGAGGTCATCCAGCACAGGGCCCCGATAAGGGCAAGGGCCCCAAACGGTTTGAGCAATTTCGTGGGCATAATAGATTGGTTTAGTGGTGATGGATATAGGGCCACATAAGGGTAACAAGAAGGGAAGGCAGCCAGAGACTGCGGACCGGTGCCTGTCGACGGGCATATCCCTGTCCGCAAATACTATTCCAATAATTTTTTCTGTACCTTGACGGTCCTTAAAATTTCCTGTATGCGGTGGATCCTGTTCCTGCTGCTGGCCACGACCCTGAAGGCCGTCGCCGGCGTACCCCCGCCTGCGGATACCCTCCCCGTCAGGGGGCTCTGCATCGGCGCTCCCTCCCCGGCCCAGGTATCGGCATTTACGGATTTCATCAGCAAGGAATTGCCCGCCCGGGGCGTCAACACCCTGGTGCTGAGGGTGGATTACGGCTACCGCTATCGCAGCCATCCCGAGGTAGGCGATCCGGAAGGGTTGTCTGCCGACGATGCCCGGCGTATAGCCGGGGCCTGCCGCCAGGCGGGTGTGCGCCTCATCCCGGAAATAGACCTCCTGGGCCACCAGTCCTGGGCAGGCACCACGGGCCGGCTGCTGCAGGCCCATCCCGAGTTCGACGAGACGCCCTGGGTCAAGATGCCGGCACATTATACGTGGCCCAACGAAGATAACTTGTATTGCAAAAGCTATTGTCCCCTGCATCCTCTGCTGCACGCGGTCGTTTTCGACCTCATGGATGAGTTGTGCGACGCCTTTGGGGCAGATGCCTTTCATGCGGGGATGGACGAAGTATTCTATATCGCGGAGCCCCGCTGTCCCCGTTGCGGTGGCCGCGACCCCGCCGAGCTCTTTGCCGGTGAGGTGCGGGCCCTGCATGATCACCTCGCCGGCCGCGGCAGGAGCCTGTGGATATGGGGCGATCGCCTGATCGACGGGAAAACAACGGGCATGGGCATATGGGAGGCTTCAGGGAACAACACCTTCCGGGCCGTGGACATGATCCCCAAGGACGTGACCATATGCGACTGGCATTACGAACGCGCGGATCCGTCGGCGGTGTATTTCGCGATGAAGGGCTTTCCGGTGGTCAGCTGCCCCTACCGCAATCCGGCGACCGCCGTGCAGCAAAAACAGGACATGCTGAGCTTTCGCTCCCAATCCACACCGGCCATGGCCGCCCGCTTTCGCGGGGTCATGCAGACCGTATGGAGCAGCTGGGAACAGTTCCGCGAGGCGTATGCCCGCCAGCGTCCCTCGGAAAAGCCCAGCGCGGCGGATGCGTTCAAGGTGCTCTTTCCCCGCCAGCGCTGAGCGCGGCTGTCCCGGTTAACCGGCGGCGCCACGCGCCGCGGCAAGTCTTTGGCTATGAAACTATTCTTCCAGGTCATCGAGGGCCTGGCGCCCCTGCCACGCGAGTTGCGGGAGGCGCTCTCCGCCGTCCTGGAGCCCATGGAGGTGCCCCGGGGCACTGTGCTGCTCAGGGTTCATACCGTGTGTCATTACCTGTATTTCGTGGAGGAGGGCCTTACCCGGACCTTTTACTTTAAGGGCGGACGGGATATCACCGACTGGCTTTGCCCGGAAGGGCGTTTTGCCTGTTCCATCGTGAGCTTCATATCGGGCCACGCCGACCGCCGCGGCATAGAGACCCTGGAGCCCTGCCGTTTGCTGGCCATACACCGCGACGCCCTGGAAGGGCTCTGCCGCAAGTATCACGCCGCCGAACATCTGGTCAGGCGCATTGCCGCCATGGGGCTGCTGGAGATGCAGCAGCGCTTTGACGACCTGCACTTCGCTACGGCGGCGGACCGCTACCGGCGCCTGCTGCAGGACACGCCGGCCCTGGTGCAACGGGTGCCGCTGGGTATGCTGGCCTCTTACCTAGGCATGTCCCCGGAGACCCTGAGCCGCATCCGGGCCAGGATATGAGTTTTTGATCTTTGTCAAAGGAAAGCCGGCATGGCGGTGGGAACTTTGCCGCAAAACACCGTTATGCGACTCACACCCATTGAACACCCACGGGGTTTGCTGCTGCCTTTGGCCTACGCCATCAGCCGGAAAGCTTTCGGCAAGGTGCTGTCGGCCCTGCGCATCATTTATGCGCGCTCTGTACCGGCCCTGCGGGCCACGGTCATGATCGCCCGCATGGAGCGCCGCCTCAGCCTGCCGCCCGCTACCCGCGCCTTGATCCGCTATTTTACCGCTCACCTGAACAGCTGTTCTTTCTGCGCCGACCTCTCGGCATATTATGCCGCCCGCGAGGGGCTGGCCTTCCGCGAATGGCAGGAATATCTCCATTTCCGGGACAGCGCCCGCTTCAGCGACCGGGAAAAGGCGCTGCTGGCTTACCTGGAAGGGATCGCCTATACGGCGACGGCTACGGAG
>CBINPH010000264.1:0-4791 GCA_966252445.1 uncultured Chitinophagaceae bacterium
GGCGTTGGCCCCGCAGGCGATGCTCCAGGGCATTCAGGTCGTTGTGGGCGAAAGAAAAGGCCGAGGCTTGCGACAGGCGGATACCGTCGCGTATGGAGGCATGGATCAGCCGGTCGTACAGGATGACGTCGCCACGCTGCCCCAGCGCTCCGAAAAGGCCCAGGTTGGCGTCATAGCCGGAATTGAAGATGAGGGCCGCCTCCCCGCCATGGAAGCGGGCAATAACGTCTTCGGTCTCCTCGAAGAGGGCAGCATGACCGGACAGCAGGCGGGAACCTGTGCTTCCCGGCGGCAGGCTGGCCGCCTCCGCCGCCAGGGCCTCCCGAAAGCCCTGGTGCCGGGCCAGGCCCAGGTAGTCGTTGGAGCAGAAATCCAGCAGCCCCTGCGGGTGGTGGAGGCGGCGCAGGGCGTCCACCTGCGCCCGCCGGGCCAGCCGCTCGCGTAAAAAGTCATCGGTGGACATCATGTGACGGAATAGCTGCACGAAAATACCACAATATTCCCCCCGCATCGGCGGTATCCTTATTTTTGCGCCATGAGCACCCCCAAAGCTGCTATATTGGGTCTGCGGTTGCCCACCGACCCCCGCTGGGCCGACCTGGCGGCCCTGTCCCTGGAGGACATTCTCACCGACCACGCCTACTGCGAGCAGAAGGCAGCCACGGCCTGCATCTCCCTTATCCAGCGGTACCCCGAGCGGGAAAAGCTGGTGCGGGAGCTGGCCCCGGTGGTCACCGAAGAGTGGGGGCATTTTCGCATGGTGCTGGCCGAGTTGGACAAAAGGGGCCTCTCCCTGGGCCGGCAGCGCCGCGACGAGTATGTCCATGCCCTGATGGAAAAAGAGCTGAAGGGGGGCAGCCGGGAAGACCGGCTCCTGGACAAATTGCTGGTGTGCGCCCTCATAGAGGCGCGCAGCTGTGAACGTTTCCGGCTGCTGAGTGAAAGGCTGGAGGATGCATACCTGAGGCAGTTCTATCGCCGCTTCATGGAGAGCGAGGCCGGCCATTACACCCTGTTCCTTGCCCTGGCCCATGCGTATCTGCCGGAAGAACGGGTGCGGTCGCGCTGGCAGCAATGGCTGCATATGGAAGCCGAGATCATGCGTGGCCTGCGGCCCCGCGGAGACCGCATGCACTGAGGCGTGCCTTCAGGACTCGTCCCTGGACCGGTAACACAGGACCTCGGCCTTCTCCAGGGTTACCAAACCGCCGCCGCCGGCCCGCGCCATCAGCTCCTGGACCTTCGGCATAAAGGCCGTGATGCGATCCTCCTCATCGACGATCTCCACCACGATGGGCAGGTCCTGGGAGATGTCGATCAGCTTGGCGGTATGCACCCGGGTGCTGGCCCCGAAAGACATGATGCCGCGCAGCACGGTGGCCCCGGCCAGCCCCTGGGCCTTCGCTGCCAGCAGGAGGGCCTCGTACAGCGGCTGGTGGTCGGCTTTGTCATTCTCCCCGATGAAGATGCGCAGCAATTTAGCCTCCCGGCTCAGGAGCGGTTCCATAATCAATAGGTTTTAATCAGGAAAATACCGGCCAGCACAGCCAGCAGGCCGGTGACGATGCTGGCCGCGATATAGGCTGAGGCGTAGAGGTAGGCGCCGTCCCGCATCAGCGCAATGTTCTCATAGGCAAAAGACGAGAAGGTGGTGAAGCCGCCGCAAAAGCCGGTGGCCAGCAGCAGGCGCATCTCGGGGGACAGGATATCGCCCTTTTCGGACAAGGCGTATACGGCCCCGATGATGAGGCATCCGGCCACATTGACCAGGAGCGTGCCCCAGGGGAAAGAAGAGGGGAAGGTGCGGCTCATCCATTGCTGGGTCAGAAAGCGGGCGATGCTGCCCGCGCCTCCTCCCGCGCCTACGATCAGGATCATTTTTAACATATCCGCCAGCTTCGTTCAACATGGCCTCCCGGGGTGCGGCATGCCGGCGAGGTGACTCGTTCAGGGCTGCGGTTCGGCGGTTTCCCGTTCCTCGGCTCAGGCCCCCGCTCAAAGGTAAACAAAAGTTCCGGGGAGGTTCCTGCCCGGGTGCAGCGCTTTCGCCCTCGGTTTGGTCAGGTCCGGTCAATGGGCTAATTTGCCCGGTAATCTACGACCCGGTGCCGGTGCCTGCCGGACCGGGAAAACATAGCGAAGAAGTAACATCGTATCCCATTCACCAAATCAACGACCATGGAAAGTGATTCCAAAAGCCATGAGGAGCAGGTGAGTCTTGGCAGAAATCTGCAACGGTTGAGAGAGATTCTGGGGGTTAAACAGCGTACGCTGGCGTATGTTGCAGGCGTTAGTCAACAGTACATTTCCAGGCTGGAGCAGCGAGAAACGTTCGGGGATGATGTACTGGAAAAGGTGGCCGCCGCCTTGGGGGTCGCGCCGGAAGTGATCAGGAATTTCAATGAGGAGCAAGCCGTGCGCGATATCCAGGGCAATTGTGATGGTCCCGGGGTGCCCCGGCCATACCGGGCTTCCGTACACCATTTCCCGGCCGGGAGAGTCGTGGAGTTGTTTGACAAATTGCTGAAGAATGAAAAGGAAAAGCTGGCCCTGCTCAGTGGCGTGAACAAAGCCATCAAGGACCTGGGCGTCCAGCTGCATGAGATTTCCAGGAGAGAAGAGGCCCGGAAAGCGCAGGCCACGGGCTGAGCACCCGCCCTGCCGCCATGTCCAACTTCAACTGCCCTCCGGGGGCGGCTGGGTTTCCTATGCCCGGCGTCCAGCCGGGCTGAGGGCTGTATACGTCCTTCCGGAGCGCTTCTGCGCTTCGGCGGCCTGCGGACCCTGGTGGCCGGCGGCGCCGTCAGATAAAAAAGGCAATGATACCCAACACAGCCAGCAAGCAGAGGATACAGACGGTAAAAACGATCTCTTTATCTATTTTTGCCCTCATGATTTCCTATCGTTTACCCATCCAAGAAAAGTTACGACAATTGCCTGATTTGGCCAAATCTGCCTGCGCAGCGTGGAAGGGGCCTGCAACAGGTCAGTCATGAGCCGCCGCGCCCTGTCGCGGGGCGAGCGGATCGCCCGTTTCTACCGCTCGCTGGATCCTGCCTTCCCTCTCCCGGAGGGTGTAGGGATCATGCATCCTTACCGCGATCCGCAGGTCATGGACGTGGTCCAGCGGTTTT
Organism: uncultured Chitinophagaceae bacterium; assembly: GCA_966252445.1. Lineage (GTDB taxonomy): Bacteria > Bacteroidota > Bacteroidia > Chitinophagales > Chitinophagaceae > CBINPH01. The sequence continues at coordinate 3,135 of CBINPH010000264.1, forward strand.
ACCGGTGTTATTATGACGATGAACGGCCCCGGATCATCCTGTTCGGCATCAACCCCGGTCGTTTCGGGGCAGGCATCACCGGCATACCGTTTACCGATCCCATCCACCTGGAGGCCGATTGCGGCATCCCGCACACCTTCGCCATGAAGCCTGAACTGTCTTCGGGTTTCGTCTATGCCGTGGTGCAGGCCTATGGTGGGCCCGCCGCCTTCTTCGGAGATTTTTTCGTGTCGGCCCTGTCCCCCCTGGGTTTCGTGCGTGAGGGGAGGAACCTGAATTATTATGACGACAGGGCCCTGCAACAGGCCAGTACCCCTTTTATCCTTTCCTGCATCCGTGCCCAGCAGCGGCTGCTTTCCGCTCCTGACGCTTGTTTTTGCCTGGGGGAGGGCAGCAACTACCGGTATTTTACCGCCCTGAACCAGGCCGAAGGCCTGTTCAGCCAGATCATTCCCCTGCCGCACCCCCGCTGGGTCATGCAGTACCGGCGTCGCCAGCTGGACGATTATGTGGGCCGCTATGTAGAGGCCCTGCGCGCCGCGGCGGGGGCCTGGCGCCTCGGCGCCGGTTAGTTGACCGCGGGGACCGCTTAGCGCCACTTCCTGGCCGGCCCCAGCAGGCGCTGGAGCTTTTTGGCCGACCGGTAGAGGATCACCTTGCCCAGGCGGGAGGTTTGGTTGGAAGGCTCCTCCCAGATCAGGGAATGATAGCGCCGGATATGGCGGCGGGCGTAGCGCAGGACCTTGCGGATGTCCTCCAGGCTGAAGCGGTGAAAGGGCTTGAATTGAAAGGGATGCTCCGACACTTTGGTCTTGAAGGCATTGATCTGGCCCCATTCGTCGGATATGCGCGGCATCAGTTCCAGGGTGGTCTTGAGCAGTTCCTTGGCGCTGAGCCGTTCCCCGAAGGAGTAGGTCAGGTACCGTTCCTCGATCAGTTGCCAGAAGGTTTCTGTCGTTTCGTTGATCTCCACGGCGTCGTATTCCAGAGCTGTGCAGAGCAGCCCCCAGAGCACATGGGCTTCGCGGCCTTCCATGTTGCGGGTCGGGGACTCCGGCGCCTCGTGCCAGTGACGCAGATATCCTCCGTCCATGCAGTAACCGGTAGGAAATCCCGAGCGCCACATGCGGAGGTTCAACTCTGTCCATTCGCCCCAGAAGCCGCGGCGGGGGTTGAAGCCGCCCAGGTCATTGAAGAGGTTGCGGTAGCCGGCCGCCAGCATGCCCTGAACCTGGGCGTACCGGATCCCGTTGTAGTCGATCTGCGGGGTGTTCACATGCGGTTTGAAGAGCACATCGGAATCCCCCTCATAAGAAGGTATGCTGAGGATGCCCATGGGACGGCGCTGCAGGGTGTCTTCCAGCATGGGGAAGATGTTCTCGTGCAGGGTCACATCGTCGTCTACAAAACAGATGAGCGGGGATTTGCAGACATTCAGCTGGAAATTCCGGCCGCCGACGATGGAGGTGTCCTGGCTGTTGAAATACACGCTCAGCGGCAGCTGCGGGGAATATCCCTGGATCCGCTTTTCGATCTCGTAGATGTTCTCCGTGGTCTTGTGGTTGTAAATCACCGCTATGCGGGCGGGGGAGCGCCTGGGCGTGGCATTGATGGATTCAAGGAGGTTGTTGACATATTGCTCTCTTTTCGGTATGGT
>CBINPH010000265.1:0-4777 GCA_966252445.1 uncultured Chitinophagaceae bacterium
CCTGCAGAGCCCCGGAAACTGCCTGAACCCGATGGTTGGCCATCGGGCGTGTACCATTCATAGAACCCCTGGTGGAGGAGGACCCGGTCGATCATCGGCCGGATCTCCCGGTATGCTTCCCGGACCAGGCCGTAACGGACCAGTTGCGTGATCATGCGGGCCCCGAACCAGGTCCAGTCCCCACCGTTCTGATAGCCATACGGGTAGAGGCCCTTGTTCTTAAAGTATCCCTGCGGGTAAGGCGGATAGACGGTCAGCCCAATGGACATGGCTCCCGCAGCCCGGACGTTCGCCAGCATATGGGCATTGACCGCGCGAACCTCCTGGGGCCGCAGCAGGCCTGCGGCTATGGCTGTAGCCGTGCCGCCGTGGTAATGGATCTTGTTTTCATCAAAGGAAGCAGGGAAGGGGGAGCCTTTCAGGTAGAGATGTGGCCGGAATTTTTGATGCCTGGCGTCCCAGAGGTAACGCCGGATATTCCGGACCAGTTTGGCCCGTACCTGAGGCCAGTGCCGGTTGGCCGGAAAGAGCCGTATAAAATCGTTCAGGGCGATCACCATCATGGCGTTGTCGTAAATGTCGATCGCCGGATGGCTGGCGCTGTCCATGACGACGCCCCAGGGCGTCTCGGGCTGCACGTCTCCCCAATCCACCGTTGTGGCCCCGTACAACAAGCCGTAGCGGGACGCGAAGCGGTGCTTCACAAGATAAGACAGCGCGTCCTCCATGCGCTGGGCAATGGTCCGCCCGCCAACCTCTTCCCGGAGGAATCCGGTATCCCCCGTCTGGTGGACATAGCGGTATACTGCCTGGATAAGGGAGGTCTCCTGATCGGTCTCCACGGTATTTTTATGTCCTGCCCAGCCGGGCGCCAGCTCGCTGTATATATAATCGTACCCCACCGAGGCTTTGGAGCGGGGGATATAGCCGTCAATGATGTTGCCATCGGCGCCCTGCATCTCGAAGAAGATCTTCAGCCGCCGCCGGACAGAGTCCCTGGGCATGACCGCGCAGGAGAGATCGATGAAGGTGTTGAAATCCCGTATCCATACCTCCCCATAGCCGCTGCCCGCGTTGAAGCCGGTGCGGATCAGGTCCGCCGCCATCCGGCTCACCTTCGCCAGGCTGCTGTCCGCGCGTATGCTGTCGGCCAGGGCCCTGTTGGTTTGTGCGGCAGCCTGGCCCCAGGAGGCCAGGCCCATACACAGGATAATCCAGAGAATATTGATGCGCATAGGCTTTGTGTTCACGATGTTTCCCTCTGCATCCTCACCATTGCAGGTCAACACGGACACCGTCGCAATGGTTCTCGAAGCGCAGCAGGCAACTCCTGGTGGCGGCATCCCACGCCGACACCTGCAGGGGCCAGGCCTGCCCGGCAGGGCCGGTGAGGACAATACGGGCCGGCTGACGCGGCAGCCTTATCCGCAGCACCCCCGGGGTACCGGAAGGGCTTTTGGCCACGAAACGGTAATGATGCCTGTCCCGGTCTTCCTGGTCAATGCGGGCCGTGCCGCAGAGCAACTGGGGCCGCCCCGGGTTTTTTACCCGTCCCGGAACGAAAAGAAAGGCCTGCTCCCCGGGCCGCACCGTTTTTTCCCGCAGGACAGGCAGCTGGGGATCGAAGAGATCGATCACCGGTCCCTGGAGGGTGAGGCTGGCCGTGTCCGCATTCTCGTCCATCACGGCGGCTATCGTATAAGGTCCGCGTTCCAGGACAAAATTGTTTTTGAAGACCAGCCGGCCGGCACGGGCCTCTTCTTCATACGCCCTGCGGACCAGCGCGATGAAAGCCGTATCGCCCTTCTGCTGCAGGATCAGATCTGCGGGGTCTTCACGGAGCACATGCACATAGCCCTTGCCCACAGCGTAGGTTGTTTTTCCGGGTTGCAGGCGAAGGCCCAGCGCACCGAACAGATGCGCCGAGGGTGCGTCGTAGTGCATGCCGTCGCTGTTCCACCATTCCTTGACGCCCTGGAAAGGATCGTCGTCCTTTCCGTAATAGATCAGCACGCCGCCCTGACGCACCCATTGCGCCAGCTGGGTGTGCACCGCAGCCGAAGGCGGCTTCATGTTGGCATAGCTCATGACCAGGACCCGAATGTCCTTGAGGCTGGAGGGAAAGCCCAGGTTTTCCATGTGGACCAGGTCCACCGGCACGCCCCGTTTCAGCAGGGGCAAGGCCATCCCGTAAAATTTAGAGAGCTGGGGGTCTTCATACCCCTGGTGGGTGGGGAAGCGCTGGAACATGAGGGAGTTGGACAGCAGCACGCCTATGCCATGGCTGCCGGACACCTGATTCTTCACTGCCGGCATGGTGTTCAGGGCGTTGATCATCGTCTGGATCTGCGCCGCGTATGCCGGCGAAAGGGGCTGCGGTTCCGATGCCCCCTGTATGCGAAACTTCCCCTGGTAAATGCGGCTGGGCCAGGGCATGACCTCGAAGTGGTCTACCATGGGATACATCAGCTCGGCGGTGAACGTGGCCTCGTAATTTTTTTTATAGTCATCCCAGCTCCGGGCGCGGTCTTCTATGGGATCGGACAGGAAGTACATCCTGCGCCCGGTAGGCGCCGTCATGGACTGCATGCATCCGTATTCCAGGAAGGCGTTCTCGAAAACCCTTTCCTTCTTCACCCCGTTGAAATACGTCGGCTCCCTGGAGGTGCCGGTCCATACCTGCGCGATGTAGCCGTCTACCTCGGGCAGGGAAGCCAGGCTGGCTTCCGGGCTCACGATCTGCCAGGAGGCATAGTTGAGCAGGGAGTGCGTAGGTACGTAGCAGGCAATCTGCTTGCCCCGGGACTTGGCGTATGCCTTGGCATAGCCGAAGACCTCCTTCAGCGCCTCGTAATACAGGTGGTATTTCAGTTTGGAAGACAGGTAGGTCGCCTCGGGGGAACTGTGCTGGGGCATCCAGGCGAAGCCGTAATATTCCTGCCAGGCCTTTTTGAAAGCCGGGCTGTAGCCGGCGCGCGCCCAGAACTCCGGCTCCTCCAGGTAGATAGCGGTCACCCCGCCATCGATCGCTTTTTTGATCAGGGTCTCCAGGTAGTGGAGGTAGGAGGTGGTGGGCACCACATAGGGAATGCCCCGCCCGTGCCCGATCGTCTCCCCGTTGCGTTCCTGCTGTCCTTCATCGGGATGCATTTTGCCGTCGTAGCGGCCTTCGAAATAATCCTGGTATCCTCCCCAGGCAATGCCGGTCATGAACTGGATGCCATAGCCCCGGTCTTTCCAGCCTTTGACGCGGTCGGCGAAGCTGTTGTTCATGCCATAGACCATGACGACGTCCGAGCGGATATCATAGTCGGCATTCCAGGGATCCGCGATCTGGAAGGTCGTTTTGTCCCGCCCCGGCGTTTGGGCGTCCTGGCCGGCCGCCGGGAAACGAAGCATCAGGCATAAAAGCAAAAGCAGGTAAATACAGCGCATGAATCAGTCGTTTTAAATGAGCCGCCAAATTACGCAATGGGCGCGGACTCCCCGGCATAAAATGCGTTTTGGGCGTTCGGACTCATCGCGATGACAGGACACCGGGGGGCAGCTTGCCCCATGCTTCGTTCGGTTCCGGTCCCATGCTCAGGACCAACGTGCCTCCCCGGAGCACCGCAGAAGCAGGGATCATGCAATACTGCAGGGGCTTCCCGTTCAGCGTGGCGGACTGCACATAGATGTTCTTCCTCGAAGCGTTCCGGGCGATGATGGTGAAGGTTTGGCCCCGTCCATACCGGCCCCCCAGATCAATGCTGATCCGCGGATAGAGCGGGCTGGCGATCTCGTATACCGGGTCGGCGCTGCAGCCGCCGTCGGTCTGGAAAAGCCCCATGGCGGCCATCATGAACCAGGCGCTCATCTGTCCCTGATCTTCATCGCCCAAATAGGCGTTGGACAGTCCGTATCCGTAATACCGGTCCAGCACCGCACGGCTCCAGCGCTGGGTCAGCCACGGTTTTCCCGCCCAGTTGAACAGGAAGGCGAAATGCATGGACTGTTGGTTACCCTGGACTACCGGGAAGCGCCAGTACTGTTCTCCAGGTGAGTTGAACCTCCATGTATCGCTTTGTTCGAAACCCCATTGCAGGCGGTCCAGGAAACGTTTCCGGCCGATACGCCGGATGAGACCGGGTACATCCTGGGGGACAAAATACGTGAGCTGCCAGGCATTGCCTTCCACATATTCTTCGTTGGCTCCAGAGCGGAAAGGGTCGAAGTCAGGGAACCATTGCCCGTCGGCGCCGCGCATGCGGGCATAGCCCGAGGCGCTGTCGATGGCGTTCTTCCACCAGCTGCCCCGGTCGTTGAACAGCCGGTAATCGGCCGTCTTGCCCAGGGCCTTGGCCATTTGCCCCACCGTCCAGTTGTCGTAAGCATACTCCAGGCTATTGGAGAAGCGGCCCTTGTCATAGGGAACATAATGATACTGCAGAAAGGCCTTCATGTCGCGGTTGCCTGCCAGCCCTTTGCCGATGCGGCGCGGCATCATGGTCTCCATGGTCCTGACCGCCTGGTAAGCCTTTTCCGCGTCGAAATCGCGAATACCCATCTGGTAGGCGGCCACCAGCAAGGGTACCTCATGTTCCGCCACCATCACCGGTATGTATTTCATGCCGGCCGGCCCCTTCGCCAGCGCGCCGTTGGCGTCAAACATAGCGAGCTGTGATTTGACCCAGCGGGAAGACCATTCGGGGGTAACGAGGTTCCAGAACTGATTCAGGTTCCAGAACGTGTTCCAGAAGGCGTCACAGCCCAGGGCCGGGTCCGCAGGATTCTTCAT